>NC_010628.1:6090000-6390000 GCF_000020025.1 Nostoc punctiforme PCC 73102
GAGCGGATAACCGCTGAAAGCATCTAAGTGGGAAGCCCACCTCAAGATGAGTGCTCTCACCACGTAAGTGGGTAAGGTCACGGGAAGAACACCCGTTCTTAGGCGGTAGGTGGAAGTGCAGTAATGTATGTAGCCGAGCCGTGCTAACAGACCGAGGGCTTGACCTCAAAAATCATTCGGTTTCGCGTTTCTGTGCAGTCTTCAGGGTCTTCTGACCCAACAATCTTTCCTGGTGTCTATTGCGCGGTGGAACCACACTGAACCCTTCCCGAACTCAGAGGTGAAACGCTGTTGCGGCAACGATAGTTTAGGGGTCGCCCTACGCAAAAATAGCTCGGTGCCAGGTATTATCTTTAACCACAACAACTAAAGAAAAGCCTTTCTCAATTCATGTTGAGAAGGCTTTTCTTTTTTCAACAAGTTATAGCAACCGCCAAGGCAAGTAGAATGTTATGCGAAGAACATCTTCTATTACATCTCCAAGACATTAAAATTAAATTAGTTGTCTACGAATTCCAATCTTCAACCATGACCAACATCGCTCAATTTTGTGTTTTGGTCAGGTGAATAGGATAGCAAGTATTTTAAGTGACAGTCCGCCGCTTCAATTAATTTTTGAATACGTCCACCTTGATGAAATATAGCATCATCTGTAACTACTATTTGTCCAGGTTTAAGCATCACGATAAAATAAGTTTCTAGTAGCCAAGTTTTAAACACGTTTCACTTACCAATGTCCATCAATAGTAAACGGAAGTAAACAGAGCGAATAACTTCACATTACAACAAGCGGCAATCATATTAACTAGCCCTTATCTCCTCGCACTTTTAACGCAAGTACTCAAAAGACAGAGCCACTACGAGGCACTGTTTCGTCGTCAGAATTATGCAAGCCAAGTATGGCATGTTGAGAATCAATCCCATCCTCAGATTCCTTAAGGTTTATCGCCCTTTCCCTATCCTCCTGTGCCCTTCTCGCCTTGTGGTACAGACATGATTTGCTTTTGCTGTTCTTGTAACCAAGTTTCAAAGAGTTCATTCAGTAGTCGCACTTTCATAAATTCATCCAGTTGCGCGGGGATAAATTTTTCCAGGCGCAAAATCACGAACCACTCGGCGATGCGGGTAGGGGGCAATATCTGGCCTGGTTGACTGCTAGATAGCATTTGCACCATTATCGGATGTAGTGCATTCAGTTCAATCGGGCCTACTAAACCTCCAGTTTGAGCTTCTGGCCCGAGTGAATATTCACGCGCCAAGTCAGCAAAAGAGTTTTCTTTTGCCTGAATGCGGAAGTAAAGTTCTTGGGCAATTCCCACATCTTGGGTTCGCAGTAGGGAATAAATTACTTTGTCTAGTTTTGCTTTCGACTGAAAAAAGTAGGATTCCAGTTTATTACCCCAAGTGGCTTGCTTGAATTTTTCAATTTTAAGCTTACGAGTTGTAATAACTTCTATTTGTTCAATAGTCAGCCCTTGATGTGTCATCCAAGCCTGGATGTCTTCTTCATTTTTTAACTGTTTTTCAACGTAAAACTGCTGTTTGGCTTGGGCTATTTCCTCAGGAGTACACTCTATTGCTATCTTCTCGGAGCGGGAATTTTGCTCTATGGCCTCATCGATGATCAATTCTCTCTGCAACTGTGGCAGCATTTGGTAATTTCCTAGCAAGGAAATCAACTCACGCGCTGTGATTGTACGATTACCGATTTGGATCGCTTCAGTCATTAGCTTTCGGGCATCTCAATAATAAATATCTAGTTTGTTAAAGAAGCTAAACCTTAGCCCATTCACTGGGAGCTTTTGTCTTAATTTTACCGAGTTAGGTACACTTACCTCGCTTTCTCAATAATTACACACTTTAAAATATACAGGTCATATATGTTTGTATAAAAATTTTACGTAAAAACGGGCATATATGAAGAAAAGATTAAAAGGGATAATCCCTCTTTCATGAAAGTGGGTTAAAACCTGATAGCGGTTCTCGACATGGTGAGATACGTTTTCTAAGCTACTAAAGCTTGGTAAAAAAGATTTGGGTGTACCTCAGTTGCTTAGAAAACGCTATACTTCATTGGCTGTAACGTCGAAAACTCGTTAATTTATCCGAGATTGACAAAATAGGGTTATTCCTCTTTTGCTCCCAGCCAGAAGACAGGTAAAATCTGCTAGGTGCAGGCAACCATAAATCTAGCTATTGCTAGATGCTGTAATTCTCTTAAACGCTATAATTTACATCTGTTGCACCAAGAGATTAACTTGTGGATGTCATATTAGAACGATCGCACGAATTAAAACAAGCCTTAGTTGATTTTGTCCTTGATGCTGAAGGCGAACTGGCACAAGCACTGGAAACTTATGCAGCAGAACAGTTACGCCGTGGGAGTGGGGATAGTACACAGCAGGACTTAATCATTGATAGCTTTATAACAGCAGGGAAAGTCGGTGATAAGTCTCCATTAGAGTTGTTTATCGAAAGCCATCCAGATTTAGAAGAGAGCGATCGCAATTTGATCAAAAGCTGGCATCATAGTTTTATTGGTTTATTTGCCATTACTAACATCCTACCTGATGACTTTGAATTGACTAACTGGTTAACAGATAAATGCTACGTCGTCAAGCCTAATAATACCCAAACATTACAGGCAATATCCCGGTTGAAAATAGGAGAAATTTTACTAACTCGTATTTCTCCTGTTACCGACAGCTACTGGATGTTTTCTGGCCCCTACACAATAATGGGTAAATTAGGGAAACCAAAACTTGCTGTAGCCATTGGCAATTTCAAAGAAAACTATAAAAGTAATCTTTACAGCGATGCTCCAGACTTGCTAGAAGAAGCTTGGCAGTCAGTAGAACAATATCATCAGCAGTTTGTGGACTTTTTTGGCACTGATGAAATCACTCTACCTGGATACCAACTTAATAAAAAGATAGGGGAATTTCAAGAAGTAATTACTGAAAAAAACTTCGCAGCCGCAGGAATTGATACTTCCAAATCATTGGCGGAAGTGGCAGAAGCCGCTGGTATTGGAGACGAGGAAATCAAAGCAGCAGCACAAGAGTTTGGCGCTGATTCTAACGCAGTCTCTCAGTTGTTAAATAGCAAAGGCGGCAATAGCAAAATGGTTATGCCAAAGGTTGATTTACCTGCCGAACTCAAGAAAGCAGAGCAGGTAACGGCTCTTTCTCATCCCCGTTGGGGACAAATGTTTTTACCAACATATAGTAAGGTACAAGCAATCTTATCAGCAGAAGACTGGCAAAGTTTTCAAGGGGCGGAAAAACTAGTTCGCTACTATCTCGAAGATAAAAGTATTAATGCCTTTATTTGGCATCGATTAGCGCAACAATATCCAACTCAATTAGAAAATGTGTTGCAAATAATTCTGCAACGTCCAAAGTTTCACCTTGAGAGCGACTTGGATGTGCTTTTGCAAGAATTCCACAAACCGATTGAGCCAGAGTTACCAGATATTGCTAGTGTACCCATACATTTGCATAACTTATTTCAGGAAGCTTTAGGAGAAGTTAACAAATCTAAACCAAAGGGTAAAGGACAAGCAAAGCCAGCAAAGGGTTTTCAACGAGGTTAGTAACTCACCGTTGGCGTAATAGCATTCATGCTCGAAACCAGATAACCCTTCGATTCGGTGTTAGCGCAGAGTTTCTGTAGCTTCTTGTAAAAATTTTTTTGATGAAATTTGGGAATGCCATAGCGATCGCCTGTTTGTGGAAAGCGTGTTTCTTTACATATCGCCTTATTTCATCAAATTAATTCTCTATTAGGCAAACGGTACACAAAAAACCCCGACTTGATAGCCAAGGTAGATGGGAGAAGTCCAAATGTCGATGAGATATAGCGATACCGAAATCTGTTTTTATTAGCTAACACCAGTTAGGTAGTTAAGTTTAGTTCTTGCTAAGTTATGTAAACAAATTTAACAGAAATATTACAAATAGTCAACTAGGCTTGACAAAAAATTCTGATAACTATTACAAGAACTACTTATCAGTCAGAGTATAGGATTTTTTTAGAGATGCGGTAAACGAAATAGGAAAAATAAAACGGGTTACTGGCTAAGAAAGTGGGATGAAAATGAGAACCGATCTGCTTTAGAGTGTAGAAAACTGAGGGATTAGCTGCATCAATCAAGGTAGTCGGAATTAAGCCAGAGATTTGAGAAGCTAGCTACTAGATCGCTAAAGTCTTTACAATTCCTTTGTTAGCTCAAAAATTATTTCTCGACCTATGACAAATC
This sequence comes from Nostoc punctiforme PCC 73102, assembly GCF_000020025.1. Lineage (GTDB taxonomy): Bacteria > Cyanobacteriota > Cyanobacteriia > Cyanobacteriales > Nostocaceae > Nostoc > Nostoc punctiforme. Next base: position 6,094,262 of record NC_010628.1, read on the forward strand.
AAGCTCCTATCCCGGTTATTGTCAACGGTGCTGCTGGTAAAATGGGCCGTGAGGTGATTAAGGCAGTGGCGCAAGCCCCTGACTTAAACCTAGTGGGTGCAATTGACCACAGTTTAGAACATCAAGATAAAGACGCTGGAGAATTAGCGGGTTTAAGCGAACCCCTGGAAGTGCCAATTACCAATCAATTGGAACCGATGTTAGGGTATGTAGCTGGCGACAGACAGTCTCCTCCAGGGGTAATTGTAGACTTTACTCATCCTGATTCAGTTTATGACAATATTCGTAGTGCGATCGCCTACGGTATTCGTCCTGTAGTTGGAACCACTGGGTTAAGTCCAGAACAAATTCAAGACTTGGCAGACTTTGCCGACAAAGCTAGCACTGGTTGTCTAATTATTCCTAATTTTTCCATTGGTATGGTGCTGTTACAACAAGCCGCGATCGCAGCCTCAAAATATTTTGATCATGTGGAAATTATTGAACTGCATCACAACCAAAAAGCTGATGCTCCCAGTGGTACTGCCATTCAAACGGCGCAGTTACTAGGAGAATTGGGTAAAACTTTTAACCCTGCTCTTGTAGAAGAGACAGAGAAATTACCAGGAGCGAGGGGTAGCATAGCAGATGAAGGGATTAGAATTCATAGCGTGCGCTTGCCAGGACTGATTGCTCATCAAGAAGTTATTTTTGGCGCAGCAGGACAAATTTATACTTTACGACATGACACGAGCGATCGCGCTTGCTATATGCCAGGAGTGCTACTAGCGATTCGCAAAGTCTTAGCGCTAAAGTCGTTAGTATATGGATTAGAAAAGATACTTTAGACTTTAAATACACTATTCAGCACTCATCACTCAGCACTCATGTTAGTACCACTGACTCGCCAGAAATTGGAACAAGTTATCCCCCTAATTGCCACTGGTTTGCAGTACAAGTACTATTGGGGGAAGTTTTCAAATTTTTTGCAACGGCTGTTAATTTCTGTAGTTGCCATAGTTGTTCTATTGCTTGTGACAGTCATTTTTAAACTTGAGTTTGCTTCAATAGTATTTGTGCTGGGGGTAGTTAGCGCTTTTTTTTGGCTGTGGTATCCAGTGTTTCAAGCAAGTATGCGGAATTTGCAATGCCGCCGTTATAAGTATGGCGGCTTTTTCCGTGGTCGAGTCCTAGATTGGTGGATCACAGACCAGTTGATGGGGAAACAAGAAACAGTCAACAGCAAAGGCGAACTGGTAATTGTGGAAAACCGAGAAAAACAAATTAACTTAGAGGTGGGTGATGAAACAGGATTTACCATTGAGTTTGTAGCACCATTACGTCCTGCTCACAAAGTTATTACTCGCGGTCAAATTGCCGAAATGGTAGTGCTGTCAAATCGTGCAGATTTAAGCAGTATTGAACAATTTAGCGATATATACATTCCCAGTCGTGACCTGTGGATTAGTGATTATCCTTATCTGCGGCGGGATTTCTTTAACGAAGTCGGTCGTCGCTTGCGTGAAGACCAACAACAAAAACCGCGTCGTCGCCGTCGTAGAGACGAGGATTGAAAAAGAAGTCAAACAATTTTGGTTTTAGATTGACCCCATACCGTTGATGTGAAGGCTTGAATAAATAATTTTTAAATTTATTCTCGCGTTTAAATTCGGGGCCTTTAAACCTTTTTGAATTTTAAATCTTTCAATCGAAAATTTACTGAAGGAGGTGGGATGATTTAATCAGTTTGCTAACGAGAGCATCCCACTTTGATGATTTTCCCTTTTAAACGATAGGTAACAGATCCACAAGCAAAACCTTCTAGCAAATCAGGCTCTGCATAAGTTTGCATAGGCGGATTTTGTTTATCTAGCCGCCGTTTCCAATTGCCAGATATTTTTTCTAGAGTGGGATACTTTTTTAAAAACCGTGAGTCTGCAACAATATCGTGAGTTCCCTTAATACTTACCTTCGAACTATTAAGGTATATATTATAACCGTAAATAACGTTTTTATTTTTATTACTACTATTAACAGGTTTGCCAGGATAAGCATAAAGAATGTTCCTTAAAATCCTGACATCAGATGATACATTAGCAAATATTTGCCCATCTTTAATTTCGGGACTTTGATTATTTAAAACAGCAGTATTATTTACAATATCAACACGATCGCTTAAAAATGTATGAATACCTGAACCACCATTATTAAATGTAAGATTGTTTTTAACTAAAGTGCGTCCTTTATATGCACCCAACTTTGAGTTATTTTGATTATTTCTTGATGTATCGATAATAATGCCATTACCATCTGTAATCTTTCCGACTGCAATCCAAGGGATGAACATGCGATTGTTATAGGTCTTGTTGTTGGTTACAAACATCTTGTATCCCCGATTGTTGTCAAAATTCCAATTGCTCAACATGGAAATACCACTGCAACCATAAACACTGTACCAAGCATTATCGAACACCACGTTATTATCTATCGTCACGTAGTCCGATTCAATCGCTGCAATGCCTACTCCTCCACACTTATGTACCTTGTTGTTGACAATACGTATATGGTGAGTATGACCACTTTTCCGTCCATCTACGTTGATGCAGTTTCCATTCGTCAGAGGGTTTAGTTTGTTAGTTTTCTGACTCATTGCATAATCTAGGGTTACATTGTCATTGTTCCCTATGACTTCAAGCCCATTTATTTCAATATATGACGCTCCACTGTGAATCAAAATTCCATTCCATCCATTGTGCTTAATTTTCGGACGATGCCCAGGATATGCCTTAAACTTAATCCATGCGTTTGCTTTTCCAGAGCGAGTAATAGATACTACCTGCCCATTTGGGCTTGAATTCCTGTACACTCCGTTCATAATCAGTACGGTGTCCCCAGGATTGGTCAGATTTGCTGCCTTTTGAATTGTCCTAAAGGGAGATGAATTAGAGAGTCCGCTATTTGTGTCGTTTCCAGTACCACTAACGTAGTATGTTTTCGGTGTCGTCTTAGTGCTGATTAGCTGGCGACTGGATAAGATAATTTCCTTGTTAGTAGATACTTGATGGACGTTTTCAACTAAAGATACTTTTATATTTTCTCCCTTAGCCAAAAGACTCAATACTAAGGGAATTGCAAAGTATGCACTTAAGTTGAAACCTGTAATTACCACAAGAAACGGCTCCTTGTTCGGGACTACCTAACAAAAATATCAGAATATTCAGTGGTTTTGAATGCTCTTTTGAATACAAAATATAATAGAGTCGACTTTCCTAGCTCCCCCGATTTCCATCTTGTCCATAAGCTTGCCAAGCCAAGTCTACCAATCCATCAACGATCGCAGCTGCTACAACTGCATTACCTTTGCGACTCTCAATTGTAATATGGGGCACTAAGGAGTCTTGTAAACGCCCTTTCGCTTCATCAACATTGACAAATCCTACTGGAGTTGCAATTATCAAAGCAGGTCTAATTTCCTCAGCCTCAATTAAATCAACTAGTGCTGTTAGTGCTGTTTGTGCTTGACCAATCACAAAAATGCCCTCTGGATAACGCTTTGCTAAGGTTTCGATTCCCCATGCTGTCCGAGTTTTTTCTTTTTGAGGGCGTGTCAGAGCTTCCATGCTGCAATACACCGGATTAGCAAAGGTGTTTTGAATCTCAGATGCAATACCTACTTGCACCATCGGGACATCTACCACAATCGTGGTACGCGCGGCTAGTGCTGCTGCTCCTGCTTGTAAGGCACGCTCAGAGAAACGAATCAAAGACTTATACTCAAAGTCAGCTGTAGAGTATATTACCCGCCGCACAATCTCATATTCTGCGGGTGAAAAGACATGATTTTCAATTTCATTATCAATGATTGCTAAACTTTGAGCATCAGTTACGTGCCATTCCATTTTTCTTGAGCTTCTTAAATATTAGCTTTCAGCTTATCAGCTTCAGGGATTTAGAAGTTAGGAGTTAGGAGTTAATTAAAAACTCATAACTCCTAACTCAGCACTTATAACTCATTACTAGAAGAAGGTCGGCTGAAAACAGGAGATAAGTAGGCAACCAAGACACCGATAATGAAGCCAGAGATATTGCGAACTAGAGGTAGCCAGTCGCTTGTACGTGTCACCACTGGCCCAATACCAAAGGCAATAAATAAGATCCCCCATAAAGGTGAGAAAATTAAAGCCCATTGCCAAGCAAAAACTTGTCCTTTCTCGCGGGGTTGAGCTGCAAATCCACAAATTATCCCACCAATAACTGAGGTAATCAAGGTGAGAATCCATTGCTCTCGTGGTAGTCCAGGAACAACATTGCAACCACCTTTGAGCAAACAGCCTTTAACAGATTCTAAAGCTTGCAGAATGGCTTGGTCTTCGCCTTGTTCGCGCACAAAGTACAAATTACCGAAGCGAGTTTGCAGTTCTATCCAGAATGTTCTGGGTAAAAGTTCATAAACAGCATCGCCGACGCTAAAACTGAGGATGTTACCGCCACGAGAATCGGCAACTAGTAAAATGCTTTTGTCATCCAAACCCCAATATTTTATAACTGCCCGGCCTGGGGTGCGGTCATACTGGGTCAATACTCTCAGTTTCCAGCCTGTATCGGCTTCAAACTGTTCTAAATCTTTGACAAGCTTTTCTTCTTGCAGCACAGGTAGAGATTTAGCTAAGTCTACAACTGGGGTAAAGGTGTCAGGGAGTAACTCAGGGTTGTCATAAGCCAGTGCTGGGGGAGAATTCATGACCCAAATTGACCCAGCCAGAAAAAAGACTGCAATAGATAGCAGAATTCGTCGCCAAAAACAAGATTGCATGGACGTTTTTATACAAATATCAACGGTGGAAGTGAACAAGTTGTTTTAAAAGAGTACGGGAAAAATGATAGTTCTTTACACTTGTTTACTTTACTCTAATCTAAGGGATCAAAGCAAAGCGTTTTTGGGAATAGGGCATTGGGCAGAAGGGCAGGGAGGAAAGAGATAATTTTTATTCTCCCCCTTGTCCCTTGCCCTCTGCTTTGCTGCTTCTTTCCTTAGCCCCTAGTCCCTAGTTGCCATAACCTATCCCCAATTCAATCTTCATCATCGAAATTGCTTTCCCAGTTAGCAGCGTCGTCGTAACCTTCGTTAGCGCGGTATATTTCTGTTTTGATCCGGCGATTTTCTTGCCTTAGCACTTCTCGTTCTCGCAACGTTAGTGGTGGTTGTTCATTGCTTGGCAAGCGATCGCTATTTCGTCTCGTCGGTTTTGGGCGTGTGAAGTTTCTCCAAGCAGCTTTCGCGCCAACAAAGATGCTGCGTGTACTTACTTGCAGATTTTGAGCCTGAATTCTTGCACTATCGAGAGTTTGATCGACTTGTTTGGCTACTTGACTGGCACTTTTGACACCTTGACTAACATCATCAGTTAAATCAGTTAGTTCCAAACCAGTCACGCGAATAGCTTCTAAAGTGGGCGGTAACTCTCGTGAGAGTGTATCAAATAGCTTTTCTGCACTGCGAGCAGCGCGTGATAACTCTTGCAAAGCGGGTATTGCCGCCACTAAAACCGCAGTCAAGCTTGTGGCGACTAGAAGTAAGGAGAGTCCCAACCAAAACAGGGGATCAATCACGGTAATGTCATTTATGAGCGTTCTAATGGCTGGGGAAGATAATCTGAGTCTTCAGGTGATGTTTGCCGCTTTAAGATTTGGCTTTCCTTTTGAGTGGCATCTACACCTGCTGCGATCGCTTCCCGTAATCGATCTAAAGTCTCATCCCAGTTTCGTAATGCGCTGGCAGAGAGACGATCTGCTTGGATTTGCACACTCGTTGATAAATCTTCTGCCAATTCTGGGATAGCATTGGCAGATTTCTTCAAGATTTTACGCGTTTCGCGCCCTGTACGTGGAGCCACGAGCAAACCGGTTAAAGCACCGATGGTAGCTCCCAGCATCAAACCGCCAATAAATACTCCAGAACGGTTATTAGACATATTGTTGTTTCTCTCCTTACACCTATTTTAGGTGCGTTTTCTCTCCTTGTAAGGCTCACCGATTTTATTCAGTTAATCTATCCTGACAAAATATCAGCCAAAAATGTTGCTTTTATTCATTAAACATTAAAACCATTAATTACTTATAATTCAAAACTCCCTGCGTCCCTTTTCCACTGTATCTTTGCGCCCCTGTGTCAGCCCTAATTATAAATGTTCATGTAAGCTTGACATAACTCATTTGGCAACAGTTCTTTTCCCGGATATTAACTCTAGCCTCCGAAAATAACGCTGCCAGATTTGCTGTCCTTGCAAAAGTAGACTGATAATTTGTCGCACTTGTTGGATTTGCATTTTTAGCGCTTGATTTTTCTGCCGTAAGTTATAAATATTCTCCTGGCTGAGATAAATATTTTCGGGTGCTTTATTTAATACTGTATGAGTACAACTTTCATAAACAGTTAGCGTATCTGCTATATATGCTAGCTGCTGCTTGAGTTGCCACACTCGCCAAGCCACATAGAGTAGTATCAACGAAATGAGGGTATTAACGAGGATAACTAAAATTACCATTGTTTATCTTCACCAATATCAGCTTTGAGGAATTGTTCTATATACTTGACTACGAATTTTAGATTTTAGATTTTTTTGGGATGAACCAAAAAATCGCCAATTCACCAATTTTGTAACAACTATATGTCCACACCTCGCAAAACCACAGCTACAATTGCCTTAGATTCATAACTCGGTTTGCGAAATCAACCCGTATGCTTAAAAAGCCCCAGTTTTACTACGTTTCACTCCTTAACCTGATAATCCTAGTCAATTTGCGACCTTTGCGGCATCTAAGCACAATGGCATAGCTCTTCAACATCCTGTGGGAGAACTACACTACACTCCTTATTGGAGGCTCCTCAGCATCGCCTTTATTATTGTGCTATTACCTCTACCAGTTTTCCAGTCTGTCGCGTGAAGTTCACTAACATTTTGCTCGCAAAACCTCGCCAGTGCTTCAAATTGCTGGATGTGCGGTGGAGACAAGGAAAGTGGGAAAGGAAAGAGTCCATTAATTCCTCTTCCCTTATACAATTTTCATAGCCGATGGCTTGCCCCTGTTCCCTTAACCTTCTTGTTGAAGGCTTCTCCCTGGTATTTCACTAATTCGTTACTAATAATGATTACTTTTTCTCTATATCCAGTAGAAGGTAAGGATGTCAAAAAAATTACCATCAACTAATTCCTTCCGAGCCATTTTAGTTGCTTTGACAATTGGATTTGTTGGGTGTGGAAATCAAACTGCAAGAACTGCATTTACTCAAACTACCACCCCGGTAAATGAGAACCTTCCTCAAGTTGTAGCAACAACAAGTGTACTATGTGATTTAACCAAGCAAGTTGCTGGGGATACAGTTAACCTCACCTGCTTAATTGACCCTAGTGCCGATCCTCATACTTATAAGCCAAAGCCGGAAGATCGCAGAGCCATTGAGCAAGCTAATCTTATTCTCTATAGTGGCTATAATTTAGAACCAAATCTGATCAAATTAATTAAAGCGACTAAAAACACTGTACCGAGAATAGCTGTTGGGCAACTTGCGGTATCTAAGCCACAAAAATTTCAGAAAGACGGCAAGAATTTAATTAATCCTCATCTTTGGCACAATACCAAGAATGCTATCAGAATGGTGCAGGTAATTAATAGTAATCTGAGAAAACTAGAATCTAGTAATGCAGAAACTTATAACAGTAATACCAAAAAGATTACAAATGAACTCACTCAACTAGATAGTTGGATTAAGTCAACAATTACGAGTATTCCTGCCAAAGAACGTAAGTTAGTTACAACATCTAATGCACTTAGTTATTACGCTAAAGCATACAGTATTCCATTAGCAGGGGGATTACAAGGTATTAGTACTGGCGAAAACTTAACAGCAACACGAATGAAAAATTTGGTTGCAAATATTAAACAAACTCAAGTATCAACAATTTTTTCTGACGCGGCAACTAACGAGAATTCACTTCAATCTGTAGCGAAAGTTGCTGAAGTGAAAATTTCTGATAGAAAGTTATATGTTGAGGGGCTTGGTGAACCAGGAACCGAGGCAGATACTTATCAGAAAATGATGATCGCCAATACACGTACAATTGTAGAAGGATTAGGAGGAACGTATTTAATGTTTCAAGCGAGAGCTGCTAATTAGTTATAATTTAGATTAATGAATCTGATAAACCGAAGTTTTTTAGACTACAGGAACTTTGGTTTATCAGCCTATTTCTGGAAGATGAAAAGATGAATGCTATTTGTCTTTGAGTCTGATATCAATAACAGTTGCATTGAAGTTGTAGTTAAAGCCTTCCAACTCAAATGGCATTCCAATTTTAACTTTACTGTTACCTAGAACGGGTCCATTGTCAGTAACCTGGGCTTTACCGTCTAGAGTCAAAAGTAAATCTGTACTAAAATTGTTGGTTTTTGGATCTGGTAATTCTTTTACACTGCCATCAGGTTGGAAAACATTGACTGTTCTAGGTAGCTGTTGAATGGATTTAATTTCAATCTGCCCATAAGGTTGATTGCGGATAATCACATTAGTCTTTCCACCTTTTTTTAATCCGTTATTAAATAATTGCTCAGGGTCACGGACATTCAACCCACGAACTACTAAATCTACTTCTATAGGTATTGTTTTCGCACCAACTTGGGCAACAGAACCAGAAGTTCCAGGAAAGACAAAGATGCCGAATATCACTAGCAGAATTACCAGTGCAGCACCTAAATCTAAGAGGTTGATTTTGCCGAACAAGCGACCTTTTGAATCTAAAATAGCCATAAAAATCTTTCCGAGGTAATAGCGAAGTAATTGATTGTAGCAAGAAGACTTTCGATGAAAACGGCAATTTTTCCTATTTGGTAATAACTCAAGGCGGCTGGGCGTTGCAGTTATGCGACAGTTTATCACGAGTTTCGTAAGTTAGCAGGGGTGGGGCAGCTAACCCTAAAACTTTTGCCCGTTCAGACTGACGCACCCAGAAAGTAATATCTAGTGTTTAAGCCTATCTCTAGAGGGAATCTTTAGTCCACCACACTTCAGTAGATTTGCGTAAGCATTAGCTGTATCACAACTCATTTGCTATTGAGTTAAGAATGCAACTTAGAATCCTCTAAATCCGTCTCCTAATTTGTCCGATTATTTTATGTCCTCCCAAAATAATATTCAGAGCTTATTATGTTCAATTGGAAAGTTTTTGTTGCAAATTACCGAGTGTGGCGGCGTAGCTGGTTTTATCCTTTAATTTCAGTGGTAGTTGCCCTGAGCCTGTGCCTGAGTACACCCGTGCCTGGAAGAGCTTTAGATTTCTTGCCTCTTCTACTCCAAGGAGTTCAGGCATTTCAGCTTTCTAATATATCCCCTAACCAAGAAGTTGATCTTGGTAAGCAGATTAATCAGGAATTAGTTGGCAGTCAAGTGCGACTTTACCGTAATCCCGAAGTTAATCGCTATGTAGAACAAGTTGGTCGGCGTTTAGCAGTCAATAGCGATCGCCCGAATCTTCCTTATACCTTTCAGGTAGTTGAGGATGACAGTATTAATGCTTTTGCTACCTTGGGTGGCTATGTCTATGTTCATACAGGTTTGCTGAAAACTGCAGACAATGAAGCGGAACTAGCAAGTGTACTCGCCCATGAAATTGGTCACATTGGCGGTAAACACGTAGTTAAACAGATGCAGCAAAAAGCGCTCGAAAGTGGTCTATTATCAGCAGCTGGCTTAGATCGAAATACGGCGGTGCAAATTGGTGTACAGTTAGCGCGAGACTTGCCACGCAGTCGTAACAATGAATTTGAGGCAGATCAAAGAGGGTTACGAACTTTGACACGGACTGGTTACGCCCAGTCTGCAATGGTTTCCTTTATGCAAAAGCTGCTGAAAAAGGGTGGTTCTGCTCCAACATTTTTAAGTACCCACCCCGGAACGAGCGATCGCATTGATGCCCTCAGACGTGCAATTAACTCCCAACCTAGTAATGGAAATTATGGGTTGGATAATGGTAGTTATAAAGCTAATATTCGACCATTAGTAAGGTCTTGAGGGAATGGGGAATTGGGAATTGGGGAACTTGTACTGAGCGCAGTCGTAAAGCCTGCGGCATAGCTACGCTTAGGGCGTAGCCTCTCGTTAGAGAAGTATGGGGAATGGGGAATTGGGAATTGCTTACTCCCCTTGTCTCGCTAATCTTCCACATCTTTCCCTCCACCTCATCTCGAATATTGTTTAATTTTTATTGCGGCGATCGACTTTGATTTTGGCTGGATTAACGGTAATTACAGCCTCTTCTAAAGGGAGAGTACGAAGATAGTTTTTAAAAATGTTAACTTGATAAACCAGGTTATTCGTTACATCCAGTCCAGTCAACCAGCCACTCCGGGGATGATAAGCGCCAGTATCTATGTCTAGCCATCCCTGTCCTTGTGCCAGTTTCCCAGGAGAAACACCAGGCAGAGTAAAAGTAATCGTGTGACCGATGATAATAAGCTTATCTGGAAAGTAGGGTTTTTCGATGCTGTGAAATTCCTCTCGTATCCAGCAGAGTTGATCGGCAGTTTGTTCTGTCACCAACTTGGAAGGGTCAACCCCAGCATGAGTTAACCAAATATCCCCCAAGTCGAGATATGTAGGCAAACTCTTGAACCAATCCAGATGGTCATCGGGGATTGAAGCCTCGTGGTAACTGGCTACGGTAGCTTGCCCTCCACTATACAACCATGCTTGCATCGTCGGGGAGGAAGTTCTTTCATTAGTCAAAATGTTTAATAACATCTGCTCATGATTTCCCAGCAAACATGGGTAGTTATGTCGTTTGACAAAATTAACTACTTGTGAGCTATGAGGCCCGCGATCGATTAAGTCTCCCAAAAAATAGATTTGATCGTCTGACGTGGGAGCGATCGCCTCCAACAAAGTCATTAAACCTTCATAGTGTCCATGTACATCCCCAATTACTATTCGTCTGGGGCTAGTTTCGCTCATTGTCTCTTAGCTTCAATAGTTTTGCTAATACTTCTGCTACAGTTTAAGCTGTCTGGTTTCCGTAATGAAAGGTAAAAATACTGAACTAAGTTTTATTTTAATTTAATTATTATTCCAGAAATAAATATTATTAATGATGAACATAGAGTAATATGGACAGTCTTTACTGCTTAGGAAAGAAAATTAGCAAATTCCACTCGCGTTAGCTTAAAATCTAAGCTGTTGCTGTATTTCTAACTTTTTACCTCAACAATGTCTAAAGATTTTTCTGCTGAGATTAGTTCGCGCATCTGCCAGCACATGAATGACGATCATGCTGATGCCATAGTTCTTTATGCTAAAACTTTTGGTGGTGTAACAGATGCGATCGCAGCAAAAATGTTGTCAATTGATGCACAAGGTATGGATTTGACAGCGCAAGCCAATGGAGAAACTGTACCAGTTCGCATTCAGTTCGATCGTGTTTTAGCTGATGCAGAAGATGCTCATCAAACTCTCATTGCGATGGTGAAGCAGGCGCGGGTAAACGCAAAGTAGAAATTGGTATAATTGTATTCAGTAGGGGCAATTCATGAATTGCCCCTACCTGAGAATAAGGTTTTCAGCTATTGTTTGTGTAAGTCCTGTGTATGACTAATGTTGACTTCTACCCTGCCTGAAAGTCAGGAGATTGTATTCTAAATTGATAGTAAGGGACTTCCAAATAAAACAATATCCCAAAACTAACGCAAATAATTCTCTCTATCTCTTCTGCCTCAGTGTCTCTGTGGTAGCCTGCGGCAAGCGGCTTTGCGTCTACGTTTATTTGGATAATTTATTTCTTGGAAGTCCCTAAATGGTGGTCTAAAGACCGCCATTGCGCTTCATGTTAGCTGTCACCCAGAGATAGCTACTTCTTCCTTGACTACTGCGGTATGAGGCTTGGCTTGAATAATTTCAAATTTCCAGTCTGAAGAATAATCAGGTAAATCATAGGCAACACTCTTAACATGAGCCAGCATCAACTCATCCCGTTGATGCCAAACAGCAAATATGCTTTTCCTGCCATCGTCAAGCGTTTCTAGGTCGATTTTATAAACCTCATTTACCCGCTTTAGTTTCAAGCCCAACAAATTTAATAGTCGGCTGAGTATTTTTATTGCCGAAACCTGCTCTTTTTCCCCGACTAAGTTAATACCAAGTGCTCTTTTAATATGCTTACTGTGCTGAAACACAACATTTTTAAGCATTATTAAATCTGGATTACTCTCGGTAAACTCTCGTTCTGCTTCGAGAAATTGAAGCATTCCCAACGCTCTCATCGCTTCAACTTTGAGCGTATAAGTTTTTAAATCTGGCAGAAAAACTTTCCCTTCACCCCAAGATAATTGCTGATGCCATTCTTGTTGATCTCTGACGTGAAAATACTCGCTTTCGTGAGTTAGGTAATAGTGAATTAACAGTTGACGATAATATCCTTGATCGTCTTGCAATTTCAGCCAAGGAGTAACTTCTACACCATACCTTTGTGTGAGAACATATTTATTGATTTGGTTACGTTCTCCATCAGTTAGAGAATGCTTTCCTAATAACTGATCGTATTCTACATAATCGATATCTTTAGCATTAGCTACAGCCTTTGCTACCGATAGTTGATTTTGCTGCTTAATATCTTTAATTTTGCGTTTAATTTCTTTAGCTTTTTGACGGCTTTGCGCCCAATCTTTCTGAACTTTGACAATTTCTAAAACTAATCTTCTGCGGGTAGCTAAATCATCGGCATCAGTTGCCAAAAATGCCAGCCGTAAGTCTCGAATAATATTATTATGAACAGCATTACTACGCATTTGAATTTGATGCCCATCAGCAATTAAACCATCTTGCATTGATTGACGGTAGAGGCGGATAGAAGCATTTACCCGTGCAGATAACTTGGCCCAAGTTCGCAAATGAATCGGGTCATGAACTAAAGGTAAATCTACATCTATTTTATGTAGTGGACTAAGCAAAGCTAAGTTTTCTTTTTGATTTTCTTGATACCAGTTAGATAGCAAGCGATAATTTGTACTACCACTACCAATTAAGCCAATACCTCGTTTCGCACACCAAACAACACGCGGCACATCATCTCGCACTCTCGCTAATGCTTGCCTTGCTTCCGAGTCAGGAATTACCCCTTGAAAAATGCCATAAACTCGGTCGAAATGTTGGACATCAATACTAATTCCTGTACCAAGACTTGGGGTAACAAAAACGCCATCATATTCAGAGATTTTTTGATTGATTGCTGCAATAAAATCAACCGCTTCGTGGCCAGGTGTATTTGTAGTATGGCTACTAACTACCAAAGTTTTGGGAAATTGCCGTCGTAATTTTTGTAAGCGTTCTTTCAGGTAACGTTCGATTGTTTCACAACTGTAACGCCCAGCGCGACTATCGGTAGTAACATAACATTTACGTCCGGCAAGTAAATCTAATTCTAATTGGTGAATTAGCGGGGTTGGGTTCGGCGAATCGTAAAAAGTTACATCCCAACCTTGTTGAGGCTTCCATTGGTTGAGAACTACCCAAGGCGTTAATTTGATTCCTGCTAATCCCTGTAGATATTCAAGTGATACATCTGATAAATCAGCATCTTGGGCAATTACTAAACCCCCAGTTGTTAAAACTGTGGAAATTAGTTGCTGGAATAATCTTAATATTTTTACACGTTTATGCTTACAAGTATTACTGTTTAGTAGATGCCATAAAGATTGCTCTACTTCATCTAAAATTATTATTGCCCCGTGCCAATTTCCAGGATTAAGCTTCCAAATGGAATCAACGCACAGTCCAAGGGATTGCTGTGGAGAGAGTGAACGGAGGATGGGAGGAGCGGGGGTAAGTGTTTTATTAATCCTTTTATCCCCATTTTCTTTATGTGTTCCCCATTGAATACCAATTTTTTCGCACAAAAATCGTCCTAGTAAAATTCTGTGAGTAATTAATAAAACGGGTTGATTTCTAATTTTTGCTTGCTGAACAACGGCTTGCAGTGCTGTAGTTTTACCTGTTCCTTTGGCAGACTTGACTCCTACTAATCCAGAAGTTGGAAAAGGGATTTCACCTATGAAAGGTCGATTCAAGGTGAGAGCAGCAGGAATAGTTAACTCAGTATGGGGTTTTGTTTGAGCAAGATAAATTTCTAAATCAACACTTTGCCGATAAATTTTCTCGAAACTAGTTGCACCTTTCGCAACGATAAACTCATCAACTCCTTTTTCGATTCCTGGAAGTTCGATGACTTTAACAGTGCAATTTTTTTGTTGGAATAAACAACCAAGTTGAGAAATGGCATTATTTACAGCAGCAATTGTTTTAGGTTGAGTTTCAAAATCAAAGCAAATATAAAAGCTACGCTTTGTAATTGCAAACGCTGCTAAGTCAGGAATTAGCTGACGACGGGTAACTTTGCCAAATTCATCTTTAACAATCCGATAACCACTAGTAATTCCAGGAATGGCAATAGCTACATATCCTTGCGTCAACAGTGTGGCTGCTTTCTTCACACCCTCACAGAGAATCAGGGGAATGTTCTGTTGCATCACCCATTGCCAAAAGCCTCTAGCTTCACCATCAGCAGTAATGGTGATATTTTCAGGCATAACCAGATTGTAACGTCCAGCGACTTGCTGCCACAATTGCAACGTTACCCGCAAACAAAACACCCGCGTTGGTGTGCTAGGGGGATGCTCGTATTTGATGGACTTAGCATTGTGATTCTGTCGGGGTTGGTTTGGTTTAAAGCATCCCCATTCCATCATTTGCCAATTATTCAAAGGGTCTAGTCCCGAACACCACCAACCCCCTTCAGTAATATGAGCATAACGCTGCAACCAACCAGCTTTCACCATTCCGGTGTTGGTGCGGGGGAGTAGCTCAGAAATCAACAGGTACTCATAAGCAGTTACGCCTTGGAGCGACCTAAAATTGAGTTGCACTAAGTGTAAGTCTATACCACTACTCTTGACTAATTCCTCAAGGTGTTGGGGGTGTAAATAGTGCAGATGCATAGGGAAAGACCCGAAGAGAAGACGATGAGATTAAAACATTAGCACGCATCTGTTTTTTTCCTATAAGCGAGATTGCTAGGCTTTTATGATGCTTTTTTTACTTCGTCACGGGAGACACATCGGTTAAGCCTCTAGTAGGTTATTCTGCCTATTAGATCCCCAAAGTAATAATTTTGTATTGTGATATTTATTCTATTTTAATTTTTATTTATCAGTAAATCTCTGCGTTAAGGAATGCGATCGCTAGAGGGGTTGCAGCAGCGATCGCTATAGGGTAACATCTTTCAAGTCCTACCTCTTCCGTCATAATTCCGTTTTTAACCAGGAGAGGAAAGAATTGGCATTGAGGCTTGGGTACGATTGCCCAAATTCAGCCGCGTTAATATATGAAAGATATGGTTTCTCACGTCCCATCAGAAATTTTAATTTTTAACAAATTTATTATTTTTAATTTAGCAGCCAAAAATATAAAATCATAAAAACAGGGAGTTAAGATTGCTCTTAACTCCCCAATAAATTTTATTTATTGGCTGAAAAACTAGGCTCCGACAGCTTCCTTCGCGGCGTATAATACCTCAGCCTTAATTTACTTAAAGCCGCGCTCGCAATTAATCTTCTTGGTGCTGTACTAGCTTGTTGCTGAATAGGACGTAAAACTTCTAATTCACTAGCATGAGTTAAAACCTTGCCTAATGGCTCACTGAAATAAACAACTTGATAATTAGGCGCAAGTTCCGTTTGCAGTTGCTTCCACAGACTAATTCCTTCATCTTCAAAAGCCGCTTCAGCCTCTGCACTCAAATCTGGTGAGTTAGCAGGATCTTGCCAATTTAATATTTCATTGTAAGTAGATGCCCATTTTCTCAGATGGCTAATGGTTTCTTGACTGAGGGGCAATCTTGCTGGATCAATGTTACCAACTTTCTCAGCATCTGCCCACCATAGGGGGTCGCACCCATAATCAGCCATTAGTTTTATCTTTACTGCCATAGCTATTCAGGTGAAATTATGGTAAAGAGGCGGGATTAGCTCCGACTATATAACCATTATCACCCACAGTCACTGCTATATACTGTGTTTGTCCATTAAAAATTACTTCATAGATTTCCCGGCGAGGTTCTATCGTTCCTTGATAACCACGAAAGATTCCTTTTGTCACAGCAGCCATAACAGCATCCGGGATTTCATTCTCGGAGATTCCACGTTTGGCAAAGTCCTCTTGATGTTTATTTAAGATGTGTGCTAGTCCACTTCCTCTTATACCAGCTTTTCCTTGCTCTAAAAATACAATTTTGCCATCGGCTAGCTTGGCAATCTGCACAATCTTTTCCGGACTGTGATTAATACCAGCCTGACATAATGCCGCAAACAATGCCGCTTTGCCATCGTTCATATTTAATTTAGTTATTTTAAATAGTTGTTAATAGAAATATAAAAATTAATATTAAATCTATGATATCTCACCAATTTAATTTTTATTACTAAAGCGAAAAAATGGGGGTAAAGAGTATACATAACTCCTTACCCCTCGATCTTATTGATTAACCGCTTATCTACGCCCCCACAGCTTCCTTAGCGGCGTACAACACCTCAGCGTTGATTTCTTTGAAACCGCGATCGCGGGCAAATTTCTCAGTATTTCGCTTCACTTTGCCGCGCACAAATCCAGGAATCTTATTCAATTCTGCTTGACCATCTTTTGTCCAATTCAAATCAGAATCAGCAGAAATTCCCCTAGTAATAACTTCTTTGGTATCGTGACCACCGAAGATTTCTAACAGGTGATCTTCCATTCCCAAAGTGAAGGAATTGTAGATTAAATCTGTAATTTGATTCGTGCCTTCGTAACCCATAAATGGTTTGTAACCAATAGGGAAGTTTTGGACGTGGATTGGTGCAGCAATTACGCCGCAGGGAATATCCAAACGCTTACCAACGTGGCGTTCCATTTGGGTGCCGAAAATGGCAGAGGGTTCGACACGAGCAATCGCATCCCCAATTTCACCATGATCTTCGGAAATTAGCACTTCATCGCAATACTCGCTAACCTGTTCGCGGAACCAGCCTGCATCATATTTGCAGTAGGTTCCAGCCCAAACAACATGAATCCCCATTTCTCGCGCCAGAATCTTAGTAATGGCGGCGGCGTGGGTGTTGTCACCAAAGACCACAGCTTTTTTGCCAGTCAAGTTTTGACAGTCAATTGAACGGGAGAACCAAGCAGCTTGAGAGACATGGAGGGTTTGTTCATTGATGAAGTTTTCGTAGTCGACTTCTGCACCTTGAGCGTTAATTACCTGCTGAATCTTGCGAATACAACGGGCAGTTTCCACTACACCCATTGGAGTAATGTCTATATAAGGTGTGCCGAATTGTTCTTCCAGGTAACGCGCTGTGGTCAAACCGAGTTCACGGTAAGGCACCAGGTTAAACCAAGCTTGGGACATCTTTTTCAAGTCATTCACCGAAGCACCTTCAGGAATCAAGGTATTAACCTTAATTCCCAAATCAGCCATCAGCCGCTTGAGTTCGGTGCAATCGTGATTGTTGTGGAAACCGAGGGTAGTAGTACCGATGATGTTAACCGAGGGCTTTGCAGTTTTGCCCTCAGCTAATTCGCCCCGCTTCCGGGCTTTTTCAATGTAGTATTGGACAATTTGATCGAGAGTGCGATCGGCGGCTTGCAGTTCGTTATAGCGGTAGTGGTTTACATCCGCCAGCATTACGTCTCCTTTCGCTTCCAACTGCGCCCGTTCGACAAAGTTGTGCAAATCCTCTTGCAAGATGCTGGAGGTGCAGGTGGGAGTTAACACAATCAAATCTGGGTGTTCCTCGGCATCCTTGCGGACGATGTTATCTACTACCTTCTCTTGGGAGCCGCGTGCCAAAACGTTGCGATCGACGACACTGGTTGTTACCGGAGTGAAATCCCTCTCCCGCGATAGCATGGAGCGCATGACGTTAAAGTAGTCATCGCCAATGGGAGCGTGCATGATCGCATGGACATTTTTAAAAGAGCTAGCGATTCGCAGAGTGCCGATGTGGGCTGGGCCTGCATACATCCAGTAAGCCAATTTCATGTTTGTGTTCTCCCTTTTCAATAGAAATAACACGGAGTCCGATAAGAGTGGACTATAAGTGCTTGATTATTATTAAATCGTTTCTGATTGTCTCAAAAGTTGTAGCCCTCTTGAAGTGAAGACTTGTAAGGGTTTTAGCTGCGGTGTGTAGGCGTAGGCATAGCTCAAACCTTGTTTCTGATTGGAATCTAGCTTCTGAATTGAACAATATTACTGTTGCTTTTTTAAAATAAATCTTAATTTTTCGGCAAATTTGTTTTCAATGTGGGGCGGTGTCTTATACCAATTCTGTATGAAGATGCGCTAAATCAGATTTAAGTACAAGAAAGAAGAACGAACCGCAAAGGACACGAACAAAGGAAGAAAGTAAGTAGGATTAGCCCTTTCAAGGTGGTGAAATTTTTGGACAATATTCCTATTTTCTCTGTGTTCTCTGCGTCTGGAGTGGTTAGATAAATTACTTTTAAACCGCAGAGACACAGAGAGCGCAGAGAGAAGAAAAGAGATTTAACGAGTCACCTTCAAAGGGCTAGTCCTAGAAAGAACAAAATTAAAGTATGGGTGACTTTTGACTTCCGCCTTGCGGTACTAGAGAGGCGTTAATTACTGCCGAAAAATTTCTACTTTTTGTAACACCACTTCTTGATTCGGACGATCTCTAGTCGTGGGCACATTAGCGATCTTGTTGACTATATCTAGACCTTGGACAACTTCACCAAAAACACTGTGTTTGTTGTCAAGGTGAGGCGTTGGTGCTTCTGTAATGAACCATTGCGAACCATTAGTACCGCGTCCCGCATTAGCCATCGACAGGATACCTGCACCAGTGTGTCTCAATTCAGGATGAAACTCATCCTCAAATTGATATCCTGGGCCACCAGTACCCCATCGGCTGGCTGTATCTAAATAACGACTCAGAGGATCGCCACACTGAATCATAAAATCAGGGATGACCCGGTGAAAGCGAACCCCATCGTAAGCTGGAGTTCCTTTGCCAGATTCACCAGTTTTAGGGTCTTTCCAGTCGATTGTTCCGGTTGCTAGACCAACAAAATTTTTGACGGTGTTGGGGGTTCGCTCTTCTTCCAAACGAACTACAATTTCACCCAAGGAAGTAATTAAACGAGCGTGCAGCTTGCCATTACCGGGAATATTAATTTCTGGAAAGTTCATTAGATATCCTACTTTTAACAAGTGCCAGTATTTGACCTATATAAGTTTATCAGCATTCAAGTTACCGCCTTTAGACATGACAAAAAACCTGAAGGAAGGAAACTTAAGCCAACAAATATTTTACTCAGGTAAATTTATCGCTGGATTCCGGTTAAAGAATCCTCTAGGGACTAGCTTAAAGCCAACTCGGTGAACAGGCATCACAGGCCAATCTTCCGATCGCGGAATATGAGTTACGCCCATTGTGTACCACAGCACAATATCTTCACCCATCAAGGGTTCATCATCTGCAATATATTTTGGTAAACCTTGTCCTGGTTGAGTCTGATTAGGATAATCGCCGCCAGCATAGAGTTCAGTAGGTTTATATTTTGTTACCCAGACGTGATGAGTCGCAAATTCTGCCCGTTGACGGATTTTTGAGCCTTCCACAGGGAGAAACATGGAGTTTCCACCAGGCATCAGCATATATCCAGGTGCAGCCCCTAACGGATTTTTCTTATCGGCACTAACAATCATCCATTCCCGACTGCTTTTCATATCTAAATCGCGTATAGCAGCCGTTTCTTTAGTGAGTGGGGTTTCTGCAACTGCGATCGCATTTCCTAATGGATTTTTCTCATCCATTGGCAAAGCTTTCACGTTCATTTCCATCACAGAATTAGCTTGACCATCTACATCAAAATCTAGGCGGTAGTTGAAAAAATGCTGGTGATTTACTCCAAAGATATTCTTTGCGATTAGGCGACCATAGGAATCATCCTCTGATTGCTTTTGAGCAACCGTTCCCTGCGCCAGTACGATACCTGTTAATTCATTTTGGACTTCCAAAGTCCCATCCTGGTGAAAAATCCAATTCAGGCTGTAATCATAATTGTCAACAGCCGTAGTCATCGACATCACTAATTCTCGACTGCGACGGACATCATTACGCTGAGTATTGTAATCATAGTGTTTCCACAGCATTCCGCGATCGCGTTCATAGATGCCAACAACCCCTGGTATCTTATAAGGTTCTCCCTGCTCATTAGCAAATACAGCATCCAGCAAAAGGCCGTTTTCAGGAATTTCCTTACCTAACTCCATCGTATTTGCTAGCAAACCAAGATTATATTCCCCAACATCAAATGCATTCCTAAACGACCAGGTGGGATCTGGATCGCCGTAAGGGACTACCATCTCCGAGATGCTAGCGCGGTATAAAACTGGTCTGATATTTTTCCCATCATCGTATGTTACTTGGTACAATGCCAATCCACTACGAGGATGCATTAAATACCGAAACTTCCAACCTTGCCAGCTAATTTCATTGTCTTTAATCTGGAAACTTTTACCATTGGGTTGGAGAAGTTTCAATGCTTTCGGCGCTGAAAGTAATTTGCCCAAGGATTTTAGATCATAGTTCCAGTTTTCTTTAGAGAAAGGTACGTTTCCCTTGTCAATGAAACTGACGATTTTACCTGTGTTCAAATTGACAGTTGCTACTACTCCCTCAATGGGACTACCGTAATAATTCCAGTTTTGTCCCTGGTAATAAGATAAGCTGCGGCAAAGACGATTACCTGCCGCTTCTTCCTGTTGACTCAGGATTCCTGGGGCCCATGAACTGATTTTGACACGATCAAAATCGGTAATTCCTCGCCTTAGCATCGCTTTTTGCCATCGAGGATCGGCTTTAACTACCTTAGTTGCCAATTCATATTCTGGATTGACGATCGCAGGCTGAACAAAGGGTATTTCTTTCCAGGAATTTAAAGTTTTGTTTTTTAGATCAACAATTCCCTCATAAGTTTTGTTTTGCGTAGGACAGCGTCCTTGCCGCAGGCATCGCTCATAGATTATCAAAAAAGCTTTTCTTGCGAAAGCTTTACCAGGTGTAAATTTTAGAACTTCTTCTTTATCTGGTTCTTGTAAAGCAATCAGTGGAAAAGCTGCCATTTCGCTCAAAGTTTTTTCTTTTTGAATGACCGAAACAGCTGTACTAATTTCTGCCTCTGTTAGCGAAGTAAGAGGATGGGAAATCGCAGGCTGTAGAGCCGTCAATATTCCCATTAATCCAATTGAGAGAGAAATAAAAACAATTATGGCAATAGCTA
Source organism: Nostoc punctiforme PCC 73102 (assembly GCF_000020025.1). Taxonomy (GTDB): domain Bacteria; phylum Cyanobacteriota; class Cyanobacteriia; order Cyanobacteriales; family Nostocaceae; genus Nostoc; species Nostoc punctiforme. The sequence continues at coordinate 6,115,626 of NC_010628.1, forward strand.
GCCACAAAAAACGCCTTAGCCGCTTAATCATCTTTCACATTCTTACAAAAGACGTATAGTTATCTATTTCTAAGCCGAAGCTTGAAACCCGATAAATTAACAGGGCTTACGCAACAAATAGCCAAAATCTTGATTTTCTGAGGCAATTCATGTAGACGCATTTGCGGAGCGTCTCGTAGAGAAGCGTCTACTCTACGAGTTCTCCAACGGAGTACCCGCAGGGTATTGCCCCTACTGCTGTGTAGTTTTGTATGATAAGAAGCTAAAGCCAAATTAATTTGTGAAGAGTTAGGGGGAGTGGGGACTAGTGAAGAGTTTTTTCCCCATACCCCATCCCCATAATTTTAATTACGCAGAAACTAAACGGCGTAAAGATTCAGCACGGCGTTTAGCAATAGAGTTATTTGGATCAAACTTTAGTGCTTCTTCGTAACTTTGTAACGCCTGAGTAGTTAACTTTTTCTTCTCGTAAGCGTGTCCGAGATTATTCAACCCTGTTACGTAATCTGGTTTAGATTTCAGGGCTTCTTTATACTGACGAATTGCGAGGTCATATTGCTCTTGGGTAAAATAAATATAACCCAGCCCATTGTAAATGGGGGCGATATCTTCTTCTCCCTCTTCTTCGGCAGCTTTCAGAGCTTTTTGAAAAAGCGCGATCGCTTGGGAATATAGTTTTTTTTCTGAATAAATACTGCCTAACTCATAATATTCTTGAGTCGTACCCTTTTCTTTCTCTAACTTCTTTCGCAATTTTGCAAAGGAGCCTTCAATCTTACGAGTTTTGAAAATCTGGCGAAAAACACTCACGGCTGCAATTGTGAGTATAAACACCAAAATTGAGAGATAAACAACGGCTAGACTGTTATCCATTGCTGCAAATACAAATATTATAAAGTTTGTTATTTGTCATTTGTTATTCACTAATGACTAATGACTAATGACCAATTTACGGTAAACCCCAATATTGAGAACGTTGCTGGAGCCAACCTTGTTCTAAGTAACGAGCGATCGCTTGATTCACATTTCGTCTTAATTTATCGTACTGCAATCCCTTGGGCATAACTACAGACAAGGGTTCAGTTGATAACTTAGTTGGCAGTAGCTGATATTGAGGATATTGTTGCACCCAACCGCTTAGAACGGTAGCATCTGCGGCAAAGGCTACAGCGGCATTACTTTCTATTTTCTCTCGCGCTTCGTGATATGAATTTACTCCTACCAACTCGGCGTTTGGCAGATAGAACCGCACTTTAGCAATAGTGCTGGAGTTGTTAAGTACGGCAATTTTTTGTTTTGCCAAATCACTCAACTTATTCACAGAGGCATCTTTTGTAACTAATACAGTGCCATCCAAATAGTAGGGAACACTGAAACTAACTATACGGCTGCGTGACTCGGTTGCTGTCACCCTAGCGATCGCAAAATCAACTTTCTTGTCTAAGACTACAGACAGGCGATCGCGATTCGCTACAGGTTGCAATTTGACAGCATCTGTTTTCCCAACTAAGTCAAGTGCTAATCGCTGTGCCAAGTCAATTTCTAAGCCTTGCAAATTACCATTGGCATCTCTAAATCCCAAGGGACGCAAGTTGTCTTTAACAGCAACGGTTAGATAGCCGCGCTGCTGAATTTCTGGCATTTCGGCGGCAGATGCAGTAAATCCTGTCCCCACTATGGAAAAGCAAGATATCCAAAATATCGTGGCGGATAATACCAGATGTAACCGAGTAATTACTTGCCATCTGTTACATCTGTTATGCATCCGTGTCCACCTTTATCCTTTAGCTTGACTTGCTAGTTCAGCAACTTTGCCGAAGCTAGCTGGATCGAGGACTGCTAATTGTGCCAACATCTTGCGATTTAGTTGGATATCAGCTTTTTTTAAGTTACCGATCAACTGGCTGTAGCTCAAGCCGTGTTGTCTTGAAGCAGCGTTGATGCGGGTGATCCAGAGGCGACGAAAATCGCGCTTTTTCTTTTTGCGATCGCGGTAGGCACTGCGTAGTGCCTTCATTACTTGTTGGTTGGCAGTTCTAAACAGAGTTGAGTGAGAACCGCGAAAACCTTTAGCTAGTTTGAGAATTTTATTGCGGCGCTTCCGAGCTACATTACCGCGTTTTACCCGTGTCATAACTTATTTCCTGAAGGACTTACAAATATGGGAGCATCAAGCGCACGTTGAGTTCATCGCGTTCATGTACAAGTGTGGTCTTGGACATGCTACGTTTTTTGTCGGAAGATTTGTGTTCTAAAAGGTGGCTTTTGCCAGCTTTCCGACGGACAATTTTTCCGGTGCCGGTGGCACGGAATCGCTTCGCTGCGGCTTTACGAGTCTTGAGTTTAGGCATGGTATAGCTTTAATTCGACACGATCCATTATTATACTAATAAAATTGTTGTAATGGAAATTAAGTTAGATAGTCCGTTATAAACCACGTCTACACAATCAAAACCCACGAGGACGGGTTTAAAACTTTGAATTTTCCCTTAGTCCTCGGAGACGGACTTTGCCTGTTTAGCCCCATTCAAGCAGTGTGCCATAGGTAATTCCATACGTCTTGGTTTTTTCGGAGCTTTTTACAGCGATCGCAAACGTCATCCCAAACTAATTCAGGATCAGCAAGAAAGACAATTACGCGCGAGTGTTTCACCAAATAATTACGAATTACGAATTAGTTAATTCGCCGCTGTTTGGGCTTCTTGATAAATTATTTCTTGAAACTGAATCATATCTTTTTGCGGATCGGCATGGCTAACTTTCACCACTATCTGTTCGCCCAAGTTAACAGAACGTTTGAAAACCATTGGTAACTGCAAACCTAAATCTTCGATCAAAATTAGGGCCAAGTTGCTGTCTTCTCGCAACCACATCAATACAGTTACATCCCAAGTTTCCTCTGGATGACGGCGTAAATACTCTAGAGCATAATATCTATTCGTTTGCCGTTCTACCATCGTCACCTCTTGGGTAATGCTGGTGACATTCATCATCACTTCTTTAAGTTGATCTGCGGAAAATGGTAGAACTTCACCGCGCAAATGGGCTTTCAGTTGAAAGTGGGTAAGCAAATCACTGTAGCGGCGGATGGGAGAGGTTGCTTGCGTGTAAGTATCCAAACCTAAACCAGCATGGCGCAGAGGCGTAATGCTCATTTCACTCTTGGGCATACAACGACGCATGGCGCAAGCGCGAACGAATCCGGCTGGAAGTAGTAGTAATTCTTCTTCTGGGGGTAATTCCGGTTGGGGCTGACCGCGAAAGGGTAAAGGTATGTTATGAGCTTTACCATAACGAGCCGCAACTTCACCGGCAACAATCATCATTTCTGCGACTACTTGCCGTGATGGGGAATCGTCCAAAATATCAATGTTGATCTCGTCACCTTTGACTTTGATCGTTGCTTCGGGCATTGTGATGCTAATTGCCCCTTGAGCGTAACGCCAAGTTTTGCGCTTCTGTGCCCAACTTGCGATCGCAGCAATTTCTGGTTCTGCCTGTACCCGTAATTGCAGCATTTCATCTACATCTTCGTAGGTAAGGCGATAAGTCGGCTTAATGGAACTGGTATGAATGCTGTAATCTTCTACTCCCCCAGTTGTACCTAAAATAATTCCGAAGCTGAGGGCGCAACAAACCCGTCCCTGGATCAGACTCATTGGCCCAGTTGCCAATACCTCTGGGAACATAGGAATCATCCCCGTAGGTAAATAGACTGTGCTGCCCCGCTTTCTGGCTTCTAAATCTAATTCATCTTCCGGTACTAACCATCTGGTGGGATCGGCGATATGCACCCACAGGCGCTCCCGTCCATCGGGTAGAATTTCCCAACTTAGACCATCGTCGATCTCTGTGGTAGTTTCATCATCAATGGTGTAAACCTTCAGGTGAGTCAGATCAAGGCGGTTTGTATCTGAGTCAATCGGCGGGAAATCCAAACGCTGTTGCGCCACTTCTAACACCTTATTAGGAAATTGAATCGGAATTGAAGAACGACGCAGGAACAAGTTTTCATAAGGACTCCAGCAACCCAAATCTACTAATAGTTGAAAAGCCCCTTGGGGCGTTGTGGGCCGTCCCAGCATGGTCATAGTTTCTAATACTGGAGCGCTTGGCGGATAAGCGCGAGCTAATGAATCATAATTAACTCCCGTCCGCACTGTGTCAGCAAGCAACGCTGCGTATTTTTCTAGTCCTTCTAGACGCTGGCGATCGTGGCGCTGCCATTCTACTGCTTCGCCTTTGAGCGCCTGCTCAACACGAATTAAAAACTCCTGCTGTCCTTTAGCTTTTAATGCCTCTACTTCCATCTGGTGCTTACGTTCTGCCACCTGAGCAGCAGTTCGCGGCTCGTAAGCGTCTCCTTTTTGCTTGAAATAAAGTTTGTCGTCTGATAACAAGCAATAGGCGGCGTAACAATGAGGCGCGGCTGATTCCGAAAATAACAGATTCGCCATCAGCTCTGGGGTGATTGTTTCCCCATCTTCAACCAGTATTTCCCAAGCTACCTCTAAGCTAGATGGGTCTAAATAAGGGTTGACTTGCTCTAAAAAGCTCGCGATCTCAGAGGGCTTGTAAGTTTGTCCGGTAACTGTATAAGTTATTTGTCTAGGCGCGAGGCTGTGGGATTGACCACGTTCGTCTACCACAAACCAGCGGGTTTTACCGTCTGGACGTTCTACGATCCCCAGACGGCGATCGCCTTGAACCCTAAATTCAACTAGCGTGCCCTTCTCCACAACTCTCGCGCTCTAATAATTTTAGATTTTGCTTCCAACTTTGGTGCGCTTACAGCGCAACTTGGATTTTGGTGAAGCAGCGCGGTCTTGGGGGTTTCCCCCATGAGCGACTGCTGAACCCGAAGGGATTTTATAACTGGATGTTTATCAAATCCTAAATCCAACAATTTTTTATGCAGCAATTTATTTTACACTCTCTGATTCAGATTTGAGATTTTGGACTCAGAAAGACAAAGCCAGATGTTTATTTAAATGCAGCTTCCCTTTAATAATCCAAAATCTAAAATTCCAAATCCAAAATTGCTCTAACCTTCCGCATTGATAAATGGCAACAAGGCCACAATCCGCGAACGTTTAATTGCTAATGTCAACTCTCGCTGTTGCTGAGACGTAAGCCCAGTAATCCGCCGTGGCAGTATTTTACCCCGCTCGGTGACAAATTTACGCAATAAATCAACATCTTTATAATCGATTGGTTCTCCTGGCTTGATCGGAGAAAGACGACGACGGAAATAACTCATCTCTACTTAATTTCCTTGTGAACGGTATGTTTGTTGCAGTGGGTGCAGAACTTTTTCAGTTCTAGCCTGTTGGTGGTGTTGCGGCGATTCTTTGTACTGGTATAACGTGAAACACCAGCAGAACGCTTATCTGAATTTGTCCGGCACTCAGTACACTCTAGTGTGATAATAATGCGGGCACCTTTACTCTTAGCCATAATCTTACAAACAGTGAAGCCTGAAGAGAATTAACACAAATGACTATCTTCTCACATTCCGCCGCATATTTTCAACTAATCTTTTAACTTTTATATCAAGTGAGTAGCCACGACGCGACGAAACAATGAAAGTTCCACAATAGCGATCGTGCAAAGCCTGCCGCATCTGGGTATCAGAGAAGGCAGTCGCACAATCAATTGCCAGGGGAAGTACTAGCAGTATAGCAGTGGGATTGGCTCTAATATTGCTTAGGGCAATTGACACCAAAAGCGCACCTAAACCAACGATCGCCTCTCGTTTCACCAGCGAGAGCAAATCTGGAATTCTGCCCACTACTTCACCATCTTCGACTTCCAACACCTTTAAATCGAACGCCCAACGCCCTAAACTTTGGCCTTGATTGTTGTATACCACCAACACCCGTAAAACTAGCCAGAATATGACAAAAACTAAGATTTGCATAAATTGAATCCCGATATCGCCGCCTCCAAGTAGGGAACTGACTAACCAGACACCAAGGAAATCAAGCCCTAAAGCCATACCTCGCCGCCCAATTTCAGCCTTGGGATAGTGTTTTTGGGGAAGTCGTTCGATAGTCATACAAAATAAGTATTTTTATTTAGGGGTTGGAGAATAATCATTGCTCCTATTTTTTATCTTAAGGTGATGACTTGGCTTTGGCGTTTAAACCGTTACACCCATAGAAAAGTCCCATAGTTAGGGCGTTCATGCTGCCCATTGCACAAGAGTCTGTTTTGGAAAAATATCGTATTGTATTGTTGGAGAAACTATTTGGCAGTTGTATTTATGACACATCTGTTTGCTAAAACAGCTATTAGGATGGTGACGAGTACTGCTTTAGCATTAGCGATCGCTATAACCACTCACGATCTAGCTGATGCTGCTGAGTTCAACTTTAACTGGAAGGGAGACAGTGGTTATTCAGCTAAAGGTTCATTTAACTACGATACAACAACCGCTCCAAGCGTTATTTCTGAAGCAGGTTTGGGAGCTACGAAGAACTTGCAGTCTCTCTCAATTTCTTTCTTCGATCCATTTAGTACTCCGATCAATAGTTTCACACCAGTGGTTAATAGTGTGGCTAACTATAGCTTTTTGAGATTTAACTTTGATAACACTACTCAGCAAATCTTTGGTCCCTTTGATATTGGCAAGGATGATGAACTTCCTGGCGACACCTGGCTTAATAATAATCTCGCACTCATAGATGAAGGTTTTAGCGATGAGGTTATAGCTAAAGAATTTGGTTTTAACAATAGAAATGCAGCAGGCACAAAGCAAATACTAGATTTAAGTAACAATGCCGTTCAAGTATCCAAAGTTCCCGAAGGAAGCATAATTATAGGTTTACTAGCAGTATGTAGTTTGGGATTGACTGCTCAGACAAACCTCTACAGAGCTAACCAAGAGTAGACTCAGTGCTACTTTACAGAGATGAAGTAAAAAGTCGGAGGCGATCGCTATGGTATCAGTCAGCGATGCACAAGCAATTATTTTAGATTTAGTACAACCGTTGGATCTTCAACGGGATACAGAAGTTGTAGATTTATTGGCAGCCGATAGCCGGATTTTGGCAGTGCCTGTCACCAGTCCGCTAGATTTTCCCCATTGGGATAATTCGGCAATGGATGGTTACGCAGTTCGGTACGAAGATGTACAGCACTCTAGCGCTGAACAACCAGCCGTTTTAGAAATTGTTGAAGATATTCCGGCTGGGTATCAGCCTAAGTCTAGGATTCAATCAGGAGAAGCCGCGCGGATTTTCACAGGTGCGGTGATTCCAGCAGGTGCGGATACTGTAGTCATGCAAGAGAGGACACGCCGCGAGGAAAACCGTGTATTTATCCTGGCTGCGCCACAACCGCAAGAATTTGTCAGACACAAAGCATCTTTTTACCAAGCTGGAACACAACTGTTACCAGCCGGAATTAAGTTAAATGCCTCAGAAATAGCTGTATTGGCGGCAGCACAATGTCCACAATTAAATGTTTACCGCCGTCCGCGTGTGGCAATTTTTTCTACTGGTGATGAGTTGGTGACAGTTGATCAACCGTTACAACCAGGGCAGATTGTGGATTCCAATCAGTATGCGCTGGCAGCTTTGGTAAAGGAGAGTGGTGCAGAACCAATACTGTTAGGGATTGTGAAAGACGATCCAGTTACTCTGGAGAGAGTTATTGCCCATGCAGTTGCGATCGCTGATATAGTTCTCTCTTCTGGTGGTGTATCAGTGGGAGATTATGATTATGTTGACAAAATTATAGAGTCATTAAGAGCCAAAATCCACATTCGATCTGTGGAAATGAGACCAGGGAAACCCCTTACTGTCGCCACTTTCCCTAGTACAGACGCGATTAATCGCGTCTCTCCTCATTCAGCCCTATACTTTGGTTTACCAGGAAACCCTGCGGCTGTGTTGGTGACATTTTGGCGGTTTGTGCTACCAGCAATCAAGAAACTTTCGGGAATTACTGAAGGTTGGGAACCAGTGTTTTTGAAAGTGCGATCGCATGATGAATTGCGATCTGATGGCAAACGGGAAACTTACCTTTGGGGTAAATTGCATTTAATTAATGGTGTTTATGAATTTCACAAAGCTGGTGGTAGTCACAGTTCTGGAAATTTAATTAATTTGGCTCAAACTAATGCTTTAGCCGTTCTCCCGATGGGTAAAACATCAATTTACCCACAAGAAGAGGTGCAAGTTTTGCAGCTTAGTAATGGGTAATAGGGAACTTGTACTGAGTTTCGACTGCGCTCAACTACCGCGCAGTCGTAAAGCCTGCGGCATAGCTACGCTTAGGGCGCAGCCTCTCGTAGAGAAGTATGGGGAATGGGGAAAATAACTAATGCTCAATCTTAAAATAACTGCTCAAAAGCTTCAATCAAGCTGTTAACTTCCTCAAGGGTGTTGTAATGTACCATACTCACCCGGACTATTCCACCTTGCAAGGCTAATCCCAGATATTCAATAAGCCGTTTAGCATAAAAGTCTCCGTAGCGAATCCCAATGTAATGTTGGTCAATTTTTGCGGGAATGGTTGAGCTATTCATTCCATCAACTACAAAAGATATAGTCGGTACACGCAATTTTCGGTCAGCCTTGGATTGACCAATTACTCGCACATTCGGCTTGCTGTTGAGGTAGCTTAAGAGGCGATCGCTAAGTTCTTCTTCATGTATGCTAATTAAATCAAATGCTTGCACCATCTGACTTCTCAAATCAGGTGCAGTTTTATCGCCGTAGTGCAGTTGTGCTAATTCACTTAAATAATCACATAAGCCTAACATTCCATAACTTAATTCAAAATTGACATTCCCTAACTGAAATTTATAAGGTATATCTGTCTGTTGAATAAAATAATGATTAAGTCCGGGCAATCTTAATAAATGTTCTTCTTTGCCATAAAGTAAGGCATGGTGTGGTCCGTAGACTTTATAAAAACTCAAAGCATAAAAATCAACATCCAAATCTTGTACATCAACTAATCTGTGGGGTGCATAAGCTACACCATCTACACAAATCATCGCGTTGCGATCGTGTACAAATGTAGCAATTTCTTTGATCGGGTTAATCGTTCCCAGAACATTAGAAGCATGAGTCAAGGTTACTAATTTGGTGCGAGGACTCATCAATGCTTCTAAATCTGCTAAATGAAGTTCTAAGGTATCTGGGCGAATTTGCCACACTTTAACCTTAATTCCTTGTTTTTCTAAAGCCACCCAAGCACCAATATTGGCTTCATGGTCACAATTAGTAACAATAATTTCATCACCAGATGTAAAGGTTTGACCCAGACAAATTGAGAGAACTTTCAACATCATTGTCGTAGATGGGCCCATCACTACTTCTTTAAAAGAATTGGCATTAATCAAAATAGCCATTCCCCTAGTCGCTAAAGCCAATCTTTCTCCCGCAAGTTGAGAAACCGCATAAGAAGCTCCCAACTGAACATCAGAACTCAGGAGAAATTCGCTAATTCTATCTACTACTTTTTTCAGAGTTTGTGAACCGCCAGCATTATCAAAAAAAGTCCATTCACTAGCTAGCGCAGGAAAATATTGACGAACTTTATCAAGATTCAAAAGCATAGTATAAGTTTTGTAGAGAATGTTATTTACCCTAACCTACCTTTCGGCAAGTCGCCCAAAGAGTATCTACATCTGCTATTTACAGCTTCTTATGTTAGCGTTATTGCTCTGCAAAAATCTCTCTTGGGGGGGTATACTGGGAAACTCAAAGAGTATCTTACTGAGATATCTAACTTCCAGCAAGAGTTAATGTCTTGATTCTTCACAATTCTCCCTAATTTATTTGATAAGTTTAAGGTAGAGTCAAAGAAACTATTGCTTTGATTCTGAATTCCTTGATTGGAAATAAAGGAACGACCTATGAACACTACGATTAAATACGACATCGAAGTTATCAAGGAAGAAGCACTTCAACTTGTTAAAAAGAGACTTGTTAACCGTCAGCAACCGATTTATACCCTGTGTAAATATATTCCTCATCGTGACTGGGTTAATTTTGAACTTGAGTTAGAAAAAAACGAATTTCTACTCAGAGATAGAATTATCGACTTACTCAATCATGAATCTTGGGAAGATGATGCAGGCTGTATCTAGAAGCAGTGCCCCATTAGCAGTATCCCCATAAAATCAAAATTAAAAATTCATTTTTCAGCATTTAAAACCCTCGAATTAAGTCGGGGGTTTTAAACAAGAGATTATTGAAGTCAATAATAAATCTTAATGAATGGGTTAGACGCTGGAGAATAGCAGAAAAACAGTGCCAGCGTCATTACGAATTACAAATTACGAATTGTTAATGACTGACTGAAAACAAGGCATCTATTAGCCATTCCTATGTAGAGGCGATTAATGAGAGAACAAATGGAAATCAAGCTTTTTTCGACTTGATATTTCTAGCCGTGTCAGTTAATACCTCATGGTTGAACTATAGCCTGACATTTTATGACAATTAATTACTGGAATTCCTGCCACGTAAATTAGACTAAGCTAATTCTAGTAAGTGGAGATTACGCAGATAAATCTTGTAGTCCTATCCATTCTTTGATAGGTTGCCATTGGTTTGCGTAAACGGTAGCATTTTTACGTTTTTCTTTGTGGGGCTTTCTAGATATTTTCCCTATGACAGCTTCGGTGAATAAACTGGATTCGTTCAGATTATAAACGGGCATTTCTTGCCAGCAGTGGCGACAAAACCAGTAACTGTCTGCACCACGTATATGTTCTAAAAGTAAGCTTGAACAGCAAGGGCAGTAATTCATATTTTCCTCAAACCTGTTAATAAAAGTGTTCTTGCAAATCAGAGTAGTCAGTTGACAAGCACGTAGATATTTAAAACAACTTGTTTATATTTTGACTATAGTTTAAAAAAATGAGGAACTTGTGAAGAGATTTAAGATACTTAATATTTTTACAATTTTATACGTGCTTATTAAGTAATAACTTCAGGTTATTGAGAAAATTCTCTAATTATCTATAAATATGGGGCTTAAGAGCAACCTTACTAGTGGTGTGCCACCCTTATGATTGAAAAAAGATGTCAAACCCTTTTTCTTTATGGTTTCTGTCTCTTGAAAGTGTGGCTGGAGCCTTATCAATAAAGCCAAAAGTACAAATGTTCGGGTGCAAGGTTTTAATCTTTACACTATTCAATTAATTTCAAAGATTTCATACTCATAAGACTACCAAGACCAGCAATTAGGGTAATCTCCTGAGATAGCAGATCATCTATCTCTAATTTGACAATAGAATGAGTTTAGCAATTCTAAAATTCTATCTACTTCCTGGTTTAGTTACTAACTTTTATCGTGTCGCCTGTGTTGGGTCTTGTAAGGTTTACAGGGCAAACAGTTGATTGATTGGCAATTGCAGCAGAATAATTCTTGATTTTTAACAATTTGCTTACTCTAGCTTCTATTATTTCGTACTGATATCAAAAAGCTCATTAGCATTGACGAATGAACTATGCGATTCAACGATCATCTAATTAACATACCTAGCTTAAATAATGTTATCAATCGTTCTCCCTTAACGATTAGCATTGATAGTTTTGTAGTCGAAGCTATTGCCTTAATGAGTCAAGAACCAGCTAGCAATTATGCACCTATTAGTTTAAATTCATCATTAGATTTAGGCTTTAGAACTCAACCACTAACTAGTTGCATCTTCGTTTTAGAGGCAGGAAGATTATTAGGTATTTTTACAGAAAAGGATGTAATCAGACTTATAGCTTCTGGAGTAGACTTATCCACACTGACTATGGCTGAAGTGATGACGCAGCCAGTAGTTACCCTTAGACAATCAGACTCTAATGATATTTTCATTGCCTTATCATTATTGCGTCAGCATCAGACTGACTATTTGCCCGTTTTGAACGATCGCGGGCAATTACTAGGAATCATTACCCAGACTAGCCTGCTACAAGCATTTGACTTGGTAAAAATGGTTGGGGTTGTTGAAGGCTTGCAAGAATATTTACAAAAACCCACTGATGAATTCAGGCAGGTTAATCAGCCAATTGAGATAGAGCAAGTCCGCAGCCAAACTCAAAATCACTTAAAAGTATGGGTTGAGTCCCAATCATCTGAAATCATGCAAGTTAATCAGGAACTTCAGCTAGCCCTCGAAGAACTCCAAGTAGCCGAAGAAGAACTGCGCGAACAAAACGAAGAGTTGTCCGTTGCCCGTGAGCTAGTAGAATTGGAGCGCCAACGTTACCAGGATTTGTTTGAATTTGCTCCAGATGGTTATTTGGTAACTGATGTAGCAGGGATTATCCAAGAGGCTAATCGAACGGCAGCAACCATGCTGGCTGTCCGGCAAAAATATTTGCGAAATAAACCATTAATTTTATTTATTGCTCATCAAGACCGTCAGGCTTTTAACGCCCGACTAAATAATTCGCAGCAGTTACAGGAGTGGGAAATTTACCTAAAACCACGCGGAGGTAAAGCTTTTCCGGCTAGCGTTAGAGTTGCTGCCATGTACGATTCAGAAGGGGATCTTGTTGGCTGGCGCTGGTTACTTTGCAATATTAACGAACGTCAACAGGCAAAGAAAGCACTGCGCCAAGCTCACGATGAATTAGAACAACGAGTAGCGGAACGGACAGCAGAACTTGCCATGTCCAACGTTTTGTTGCAACAAGAAATTACCGATCGCCAACGCACAGAATTTGCATTACGGCAAAGCGAAAACCTCTATCGCCAACTAGTGGAAAGTCAAATTGACGTAATTATCCGCATTGATTTGCAGGGGCAGATTACCTTTGCTAATATGGCTGCCTGTCAAACCTTCGGCTGGAAACAAGATGAGTATCATGGTCAGTCATTTTGGCAATTTTTTCACCCAGATGACTTGCCTCAAATGATGGAAAAGATCGCAGGTTTAGGATCTTCATCGGAACCCTTGACTAATTCTGAGCGACTGATATTTACAGTTACAGGTATTCGTTGGTTTCAATGGAATGCGATCGCAATTCATGATGACAAAGGAGAAGTTGTTGAAATCCAAACGGTAGGCAGAGATATTACCGAACAGCAAGCCGCCTTACAGCAACGCCAACTTGCCGAAGCCGCACTATACCAAAGCGAGGAAAAATTTCGCACTTTTGCCGAAAATACCCACGCAGTCATCTGGATTGCCAGCCCAGATTCATTTCGAACTTTGTACGTTAGTCCTGCTTATGAAAAAATTTGGGGTCGCTCTTGCCAAAGTCTATTAGAGCAACCTGAGTCTTGGATAGACAACGTTCATCCAGACGATCGCGAGCTAATCGCCAAAGCAGTAAAGCAACAACTTAGTGGTGAGCCAGCTTCAGCAGAATACCGAATTTTTCGACCTGATGGATCGGTGCGCTGGATTTGGGATCGGAGCTTTACTGTTTATGATGACCAAAGAGAAGTTCAGTTTTATGGTGGCATCGCCGAAGATATTACCGAGCGTAAATTGGCAGAAGAGTCATTGCGAGAAAGTGAAGCGCGATTGACTTTAGCTACCGAAACAGCCCAAATGGGTATATGGGATCGGAATATGATCGCCAATACTACTATTTGGTCTGCCAATATGGGGCCACTTTATGGTCTGCCGATCGACACCTTGTGTCCAACCGTTGAAGACTATCTCAATTTAATCCATCCAGAAGATCAGAAAGCTGTAGCTGCGAATATAGCTCAGATAATTGAGGAAGGACAGGGATCTATAGAGTATCGGACTATCTGGCCGGACGGCAGCCTACACTGGTTAAACTGCAAAGGTCAGGCTTACTATAATGAAATCGGTCAACCGATTCGGTTAATCGGCACAAATAGGGATGTCACAGAGCGCAAGCTGGCCGAACAAAAAATTTCCGAACAAGCCGCTCTACTTGATATCGCCACCGATGCCATATTAGTTAGAGATTTACAATCTCAAATATTAGTTTGGAATAAAGGTGCAGAGCGGATGTTCGGTTGGCTCTCTACAGAGGTTATAGGAAAAGACCTCCGGGAAATTTTGTACCCACCAGGAACCCATCACCAACTGGAAGTACCGCTAAAAAGTGTAATTGAGAGTGGCTCGTGGCAAGGTGAGTTATCTAAAGTGACAAAATCCGGTAAGGAAATTGTTGTGGAAAGCCGATGGACATTGATGCGCGATCCTGAAGGAAAACCTAAATCTATCCTGAGTGTTGACACTGACATCACCGAAAAGAAACAACTTGAAGAACAGTTTTTTCGCGCCCAGCGATTGGAAAGCATTGGTACCCTTGCTGGTGGTATTGCCCACGACTTAAACAATATATTGACACCAATTTTGGCAGCGGCTCAATTGTTACAGGGAACATTTTTACAAGATGAGGAGCGTTCTGGGCAACTGTTGGCACTTGTAGAAAGCAACGCCCAACGTGGAGCAGCTTTAGTGAAGCAAATCTTGTCCTTTGCGCGAGGATTTAAAGGAGAGCGGATACTTATCCAAGTTAAGTATCTGATTGCAGAAATTATCCAAATTGTTAAAGAGACATTTCCCAAATCTATTGAGTTGTCCGCGATTATCCCAGAAGACACTTGGCCTATCACTGGGAATACCACACAGCTGCATCAAGTGTTGATGAATCTGGTAGTAAATGCCCGCGATGCTTTACCAGATGGTGGCAAGATCGCAATTTCTGTAGAAAATAAGTTTATTGATGAAGCTTATACCAAAATGAATCTCGATGCCCAAGTTGGGCATTACATTATGATTACCGTTGCCGATGACGGAGTTGGGATACCGCCAGAAATATTAGATAGAATTTTTGAGCCATTTTTCACCACAAAAGGAGTCAACACAGGTACAGGACTGGGACTTTCAACAGTGTTAGGCATCATTAAAAGCCATGCTGGTTTTATCAAAGTGTCTACCAATGTTGGTAAAGGCAGCAAATTTGAACTGTTTTTACCAGCAGTGGAAGCAACTCAAGCGTTCACGATAGAAGATTTGGATGTCCTTCCAGGAGAGGGAGAATTGATCTTAGTTGTAGATGATGAGGCACAAATTCGGGAGATTGCTGCAATCATTTTAGAAAACTATAACTATAGGATACTAGCTGCCAGCAATGGCATAGAAGCGATCGCGCTGTATGCCCAATACAAGCATCAAATCAATGCCGTATTGATGGATATAATGATGCCGGAGATGGACGGAATCACCGCTATTCGCACCTTGCAAAAAATGAACAACCAGGTTCAAATTATTGCCTGTAGCGGACTGAACTCGATGGAAGTCTTTACTCAAGCTTGTGATGCTTATGCTTATGTAAAAGCAGTTTTATCAAAACCATATACGGCCAGAGAATTATTGAAAAGTTTACACAACTTATTTAGAGGCAGTGCTGAGTTATGAGCTAGGAGTAAGTATTGTGTATTGGTAAGAATTAATTCCCAATGTCCAATCCCTCACAAGTTCCTCAAATTGTTTTCTTAAATTTAGAGGGTGGCCAACATTGATAAAATGGGATAAATGTAGCTAATGAATATTGTTAGGAAGATTAACGATCAGTTAGCGATCGCTGGACAAATTACACCAGACCAGCTAAAACAAATAGCTGATGAGGGTTATAAGTCTGTACTAAACTTACGTTTACCCGATGAAACAGGCTTGTTGGCTGACGAACAGGAGAAGACTGAGTTTTTGGGATTGTACTACGTTAACTTCCCAACCAAAACTGAAGACATTAATCATCAAAGTATGCTCCAGATATATCAAACCATTGTTGAATTACCCAAACCGACTCTGATACATTGTGATAATTCAATTCGTTCCGCCGCAATAGTATTGTTGTATATCGCTATCAAACAGGGCATAACTTTTGAAAAAGCCCTACAAAAAGTTATTACTTTAGGCTTGATATAACTATAAATTAAATTCATTTTTAATATAAAGAATTTAGGATTAAGAATTAATAATTAATTTGGTGCAAAAACCCTCACATCGCTAGCGCTACGCTATCAGTGATGGATCGGAATTCTCTACTCTCTTGATTCCTATAGGGTTCTCGAATGGAAGCAATATAGTTTGACCTCGCTTCCATTCCTCTCTCGTTTTAGGAGCTACGGTGTACACACAAGTCAAATTACCCCCCTCAATCCCCCCCTTCGACAAGCTCAGGGCATCGCTTGGAAAGGGGAGGGCTAGGGTGGGGTAAAACCCTGGTTAATCAGCTATTTCAGAATTGTGTGTACACCGTAGCCTTATAGGGAAGGGGCTGGGGGTTAGGTCTATATTGCACTCAACTGATAACCGCTATAATTCCTGAATTCTGGATTCTTCCTCAATAATTTAAATTTTTCAGCATATTTAAAACCCGAGAAGAAGCTTGACCACTAGAGCTATTTACAGAAGATTTGATATTTGCTTGACTCTGATTTTTTGTAGATATAGACGAATTTGAAACCTGGCTATTGTCTTTAATTAAACGGCTGTAAGTTCTTTGGGGAATGAAGTGGAGTGGATTGTAACCAACGAAACGCAAAATTAGTACACAAGCCCAGGAATATCGACCATCACTAATGGCTTCCATAACTTGCTCTAATTGTTCTGGACTAATGGCGTTGTGAAAATTTTTCCCAGAAGAAGAAATGTGGTAGTTCATAGCTAACCTGATGTAACTTATCTAAATCGAGGTGTATCAGTTTATGCCACCATAAGCTGTTGCTTGAATTGGGCTGAGTAGTATGTCTGCAATACAACGACGACGGATGATAATTTTAGCAGTCACTATTTTACCAGCCTTTAATCTGCTTACATTGGGTTTGATTATGCTAAAACTTGCTGGATTTAACTTAATTTATGGAGTAATGTTCTACTAGCGATCGCTCAAATTTGGCTGTATTGCTTGACCGAGAATAGTGTTTTATGCCTGATTGAGAACTAACTACTATACATAGAATAATCTGTCTTTGCTGTTACTCCAGCCAAATTGACAGTTTTTTTAATTGGGCATTGGGTATGGAATCAAACAAAAAATTCTTCTCTGCTTACAAATGACAAATGACTAACTCCCTCATCCCATAGATTTGGAGCCCTTGCAAGGTTTCATCCCCTAGCTAGACGCGCGTGGTCTTCATAGTTACCTACTATTAGGTGGGAAATGTACCTCACGGAACCGGAGACTGGAGAAAAGAATGAGGTCGTCGACTAGCTAAAGTTTTGGAATTCGTCATCATGTATGAACTAGTTCAAGCTGTCTTCAACGGTGATGAAAAAACTGCTCTACATCAGTTGATTTATACGTTGAGTGCTTCAGGTAAGCGTTACTTACTAAGAAATGAGATTTTACAAGCTTTTGCCGATTACTGTCATGAATCCCAAAAGCCAGCCTATTTTTATCACTCTTCTTCGATTGGCAAACTGATACAGTACACTCACGAAATAATTATCGAAGAGGAAAGTACCTGGTTCGTGATTCGGCCCAAGATTGCTAACCAGGAAGTTTGGCGATTGACAGCCAATTTGGATAGCTTCGAGCAGATGACGCAACAAGCGCTGTTAGATGTAAGAGATCGCTTAGTCAACCGCTACCAACCCGGTATCCTCGAAATCGACCTTCACCCTTTTTACGAGGATTCTCCAAGAATCGACGACCCGAGAAATATTGGTCAAGGTTTAGCCTACCTTAACCGTTACCTGTGCAATCAATTGTTGACTGACCCTGAATATTGGGTAGAAATGTTGTTTCAAGCATTACAGGGGCTACAACACGATGGGATTCGCCTGCTGTTGAGCGATCGCATTCCCTCTGGTATTCATTTAGCCAAACAAATTAAGCTAGCGCTCAAATTGGTGAATGAGCGATCGCCTCATGAACCTTACGAAAAATTCTCCTTAGACCTCCAAGAACTCGGCTTTGAGCCAGGTTGGGGTAACACTGCGGCGCGAGTCTCCGAAACCCTAGAACTCCTCGACCGACTCATTTATTCTCCAGAACCGGGCATATTAGAAGCATTTGTCGCCCGCGTCCCCGCCGTTTTTCGTGTCGTCCTCATTTCCATCCACGGTTGGGTTGGACAGGAAGATGTTGTCGGAAGAGATGAAACACTTAGTCAAGTTATTTATGTCCTCGAACAAGCTCGCAGCTTAGAAAACGAACTGCGCGAACAAATCAAACTCGCTGGACTAGACCAGCTAGGTATCAAACCCCATGTAATTATTCTCACCCGACTAATCCCTAACTGTGAAGGGACATTTTGCTACCTGCCTCTAGAAAAAGTCCAAGATACTGAAAATGCTTGGATATTGCGCGTTCCTTTTGGTGAATTCAATCCAGAAATTACTAACAATTGGATTTCTAAATTTGAGATTTGGCCTTATTTAGAACAATTTGCTATCGATGCAGAAAAAGAATTATTAACTCAATTCAAAGGTAAACCTAATCTTCTTGTTGGCAATTACAGCGACGGTAACTTAGTGGCTTCTCTTTTATCTCGCCGGATGAAAGTTACCCAGTGCAATATTGCCCATTCTTTAGAAAAGCCTAAATATCTATTTAGTAATTTATATTGGCAAGATTTAGAAAATCAATACCACTTTTCAGCACAATTCACTGCTGATTTAATTAGCATGAATGCAGCCGACTTCATCATTACATCCTCCTATCAAGAAATTGTCGGCACACCAGACACCATAGGTCAATACGAATCGTATAAATGCTTTACTATGCCGCAGTTGTATCACGTAGTTGATGGGATTGATTTGTTTAGTCCCAAATTCAACTTAGTACCACCGGGAGTAAATGAAAGTATTTTCTTTCCCTATAGCCAAAAAGAAAACCGAGATTCTAACCTTTGTACAGAAATTCACAACCTACTATTCAGCCGCGAAGATCCCCAAATATTGGGTCATTTAGATCGCCCTAATAAGCGACCAATCTTTTCCGTTAGTTCCATCAGTTCCATCAAAAATCTTGCGGGATTAGCTGAGTGCTTTGGTCAAAGTCAGAGGTTGCAAGAGCATTGCAACTTGATCCTCTTGAGTAGTAAACTGCATCCTGATGAAGCTACAAACCCAGAAGAAGCAGAAGAAATCCAAAAACTCCACAATATTATTGATCGATATCATCTCCATAGTAAGATTCGCTGGCTGGGGATGCGTATTCCTAGCAGCAGCCTTGGCGAAGCCTACCGAGTAGTTGCAGATTGTCAGGGAATTTCTGTCCACTTTGCCCGCTTTGAATCCTTTGGGCGGAGCATTTTGGAAGCAATGATTTCTGGCTTGCCAACTTTCGCAACTCAATTTGGTGGTTCTTTAGAAATTATCGAAAACCAAGAGGAAGAATTTAATGTTAATCCTACAGATTTGGTAGAAACAGCAAAGAAAATTTTAGATTTTTTTGAAAAATGCAATACTCATCCTGAACATTGGCAGGAAGTCTCAGAATGGATGAGTCAGCGAGTTCATAACCGATACAATTGGCATTTATATAGTAATCAATTACTACTACTTGCAAAAATGTTTACTTTTTGGAACTTTGTTGCGCCAGAAAATAATGAAGCCAGAGATCGCTATATGGAAACATTATTCCATCTCATTTATAAACCTAGAGCCGAAAAGATTTTAGAAAAGCACATGGGGGCTAATTCGTAATTCGTAATTCGTAATTGTTACTGGATGGGGATTTTGAGTCGATCAGGAGGTGTTAGAACTTGAAGCATTAGGCTCAAAGACTTATTCATCCACCTTTGAACTCCGTTAATCCACCTCTGAACTCCGTTAATCCACCTTTGAACTCCGTTAATCCACCTTTGAACTCCGTTAATCCACCTCTAAATCAAATTTCCCAATTCCCCATTCCCCATACTTCTCTAACGAGAGGCTACGCCCTAAGCGTAGCTATGCCGCAGGCTTTACGACTGCGCTCAGTACAAGTTCCCCATTCCCTACTACCCACTTTATGCAAACAAAAGACCGTTCTCGCCATTTTATTTACACAGACTGGATATTAATCGAAACCCAGTTTGATCCTGACCAATTGCAATCAAAAGAAACCGTCTTTACAATCGGCAATGGATACTTGGGAACAAGAGGTAGTTTTGAGGAAGGGTATCCTCATTCATTACCAGCTACTTTTATCAACGGTGTCTACGACGATGTGCCGGTGGTGTACACGGAACTGGTAAATTGCCCTGACTGGCTACCCTTGATAGTAATTGTGAATGGCGATCGCTTCCGTCTCGATCAAGGTGAGATATTGAGCTACGATCGTCAACTCGATCTCCGTCAGGGATTAGTCATCCGGGCTTTGCGTTGGCGTTCTCCTAGTGGAAACACCATAGACATCAGCTTTGAACGCTTTGCCAGTCTTGCAGATCCGCACGTGTTGGCATTACGCTGCCATTTAACGCCAATAGATTTTGATGGGTTAATCGAAGTTCAAGCTAGTATCAACGGCTATCCAGAAAATCAGGGTTTCAATCACTGGGAAGGACTAGATCAGGGCAAAACTGACCAAGGAATCTGGTTGCAACGCCGCACCCGCCACTCCCGAATTGAACTTGGGATGGGAGCTAAGGTGACAATATTAGGCGCTGAAGCATCTTTGCAAGTCAATACTGCACCTGGTTATCCAACCTTAAGCACTACCTTCTTAGCTAAGGCGCAACAGGTCGTAACAGTAGAAAAATTAGTGACAGTTTTTACCTCGCGGGAGATTGATACCCCAGTCTCAGCCGCTCAAGAAAAACTTGCACACCTCCCAGACTACGTAACACTACAAAAAGCCAATCAGCAGGCATGGGATAAGGTTTGGCAGCAAAGTGACATCCTGATTGAGGGGGATAGCACAGCTGCTTTTGCTGTTCGCTACAATGTGTTTCAACTGCTGATTGCTGGCGCACGCCATGATGATCGGGTGAGCATTCCTGCTAAAACCCTTTCGGGATTTGGCTATCGCGGTCATATATTTTGGGATACAGAAATTTTTATGTTGCCCCTATTTATATTTACCCAGCCAGCGATCGCCCGAAACTTACTTACTTACCGTTGGCACACCTTACCAGGAGCTAGACGCAAAGCGGCCCATTACGGCTATAAAGGGGCAATGTTTGCTTGGGAAAGTGCTGATACTGGAGATGAAGTAACACCACGTTGGGCGCTCGGAAATGATTTTTATGGTGAAGACGTGCGGATTTGGTGCCGCGATCGCGAAATTCATATCAATGCAGATATTCCCTACGCCGCTTGGAATTACTGGCAAACCACTGGTGATGATGAGTGGATGCAAAAGTGTGGCGCAGAGATCATCTTAGATACCGCTATCTTCTGGGCGAGTCGGGTAGAATTCAATCCTGAGCGCCAACAGTATGAAATTCGGGGCGTGATTGGAGTGGATGAATACCATGAACTCGTTCACAACAACGCCTTTACAAACCGGATGGCGCAATGGCATTTAGAGAAAGCGATCGCAGTCTATAATTGGCTGGTTCAAAAATTTCCCGAACAAGCCAGAGAATTAGAAGAAAAACTACAACTCACCGTCCAAGATAGATCGCACTGGCAAGATATTATCAACAAAATATTGTTTCTCTACGACCCATCAACAGAACTCATCGAGCAGTGCGAGGGGTTTTTCCAATTAGAAGATATAAATTTAGCAGACTACGAACCACGCGATCGCTCTATGCAACCGATCTTGGGTGTTGAGAAAATTAACAAATACCAAGTAATCAAACAACCAGATATATTGATGCTTCTTTATTTAATGCGAGAATCAGCAGATTTTCCCTACAGCGAAAAAGCATTGCAGGCAAACTGGGATTACTACGCACCCCGTACCGATATTACTTATGGTTCTTCCCTTGGCCCAGCAGTTCACGCCATCTTAGCTTCCGATTTGGGCAAATCAATCGAAGCTTACGAAGTGTTTCTGCACGCATTAATGGTGGATCTTGAAGATAACCGAGGTAACACCAGCGATGGAATTCATGGTGCTAGTGCTGGTGGCATTTGGCAAGCTGTAATTTTTGGATTCGGTGGTATCCAAATCACCGAAAATGGCCCAGTAGCCAATCCCCATCTGCCTGATGGCTGGACGCGCCTGAAGTTTAAACTGCATTGGGGCGATAAATGGCACGACTTCGATCTCCGCAAAGGGCCAGTCCGCCAAGATATAACTCGTCAACTAGAATATCTCCAACTTTCCCTATCTCCAAATCCCCCCTCAAATGAGGCAGGGGGCATACTTCGACTGCGCTCAGAAGGGGGGCAGGGGGCAGGAGAAAGGAGGCAGGATAGCGAAGCGTTAGCGAGTCCGCGAGCGTCGGCAGAAGGCAAGAGTTATTCTTCTTTATCTGTCTCATCTTCCCCAATCCCGAATCCCCAGTCCCCCAACATCCAAGGATTCATTTTCGATTTAGATGGTGTGCTGACAGATACAGCAGAACTTCATTATCTAGCTTGGAAGAAGTTAGCAGATGAAGAGGGTATACCGTTTAATAGCCAGGATAACGAAGCGCTGCGGGGTGTATCTCGTCGTGCTTCCCTGATGCTGATTGTTGGTGATAGACCATATACGGAAGCACAAATCCAAGAGATGATGGAGCGGAAGAATAGCTACTATATGGAATTGATTCAAAATATGACATCCAAGGATTTGTTGCCAGGTGCGATCGCCTTTTTGGATGAACTGCGACAAGCTGGGATTAAAATCGGCATTGGTTCAGCCAGCAAAAATGCCCGTACAGTAATCAAGCGATTGGGCATTGCTGATAAAGTAGATGCGATCGCAGACGGTTATAGTGTACAGCAACCCAAACCAGCACCCGATCTATTTTTGTACTCAGCCAAGCAGCTAGGACTTGAACCAGCGCAATCTATAGTTGTAGAAGATGCCGCAGCAGGCATTGAGGCGGCTCTAGCTGCTGGGATGTGGGCAGTAGGGCTTGGCCCGGTTGAACGAGTTGGAGCCGCTCATGTTGTCTTACCCAGCCTAGAAGGTATCAAATGGGCAGATTTAAGAGCCAAATTGAGTGACATTGCTAGACAAAAACATTCAGGGACTTCCAAATAAAATTTATGAAACCAATGGCATCAAAATTAAACTCAAGCGATGAAACTGATAACTAAAAGAATGTAGAGACGTAGCAATGCTGCGTCTCTACAAGGTTTATGGATCTGACTTTTCACGGTATCTGGAAAATCTTTCCTAAAAGCAGAGAGACTTTGAATTTCCGCCTTCTTGCCGTCGAAAAGGGTGTTAGGGGTTGAGTTTTTCGATTTCATTTTTGGATATCTCTAATAACTGTTGAACAGCAAAAGCTAAGATCGTCCAAGTAGGGAATTTAAAATAAAACTCAACTTTAGAGATCCAAATTAGGAGTAAGAGCGTGAATTTGGACGATTTAGCCTTACAGATACAGCTTATGCGTAAGCGCGTCGCCCTTTTGCAACGCCAGAGTGAACAGCAAAAAGCACAGGAAGATATTGAAGTCATCACAGATGTATTCAAGGAACTCTACCTAGCTTTGGAAGAAATGCAAATAGTTAATGAAGACTTACAGCAACAGAATGAAGAATTATTTAACGCTCAACAGTCCTTAATAGCACAAGGTCAACGCTACCAAGAATTGTTTGAGGAAGTACCAGATGCCTATTTGGTAACTGATCCAAGAGGAGTAATTCAAGAAGCTAATTCTGCCGCCCAGAATATGTTGAACATCTCAAAGAATTTCCTGTTGGGCAAAGCTTTAGGAATTTTTGTGCTGGAGAAAGAACTGATTGCTTTTCATTTGAAACTGACTCATCTGAGCGATCGCGCCGAAACTCCAGATTGGAAAATGCAAGAGTGGGAAGTAAATCTGCGGCCACGTAACAAAACACCCATTATTGCTGCGATGAAGGTGGCTGCTATCCGTAATCAACAAGGTAACTTAGTTGGTCTGCGTTGGCTAGTGCGCGATATTAGCGAAAGCAAGCGTCTTCAAGCCAAGCTGCAATGGGCAGAAGAGGCGATGCGACAAGCGCTTGCCAAAGAAAGAGAGTTTAGTGAACTTAAATCTCGGTTGCTCACCACCGCCTCTCATGAATTTCGTAACCCTTTGACTACCATCCACTCTTCGGCAGAACTACTAGAACATTATCGCCATCTATGGAGCGACGAGCGCCAACAGATTCACCTACGTCGCATTCAAACATCTGTTATGCATATAACTCAGTTGCTGAATGATTTATTGGTGCTGAATCAGGATGAAACAGGCAAGTTAGAGTTTAATCCAACACCCCTAAATTTGGTGGAATTTTGCCGCGATCTATTAGAAGAATTAGAACAGAGCGATCGCTCCCAACATGCGATCGTTTTTAGCAGTGAGTGCCAATGTCCCTCAGCTAACCTAGACGCTAAACTACTGCGACAAATCTTGACTAATTTATTCTCGAATTGTCTAAAATACTCTCCCATTGGTAGCACAGTTAAGTTTTCTGTAACCACTGCCAACGAACGAGCTATATTCCAGACTCAAGACTCTGGTATTGGCATTCCTCCTGCTGACATCGAACACATATTTGAACCCTTCCATCGCGCCAGTAATACAGGTAATATCCCAGGAATGGGATTAGGGATGTCCATCGTCAAGCAAGGTGTAGATTTACACGGCGGCGAGATTATTGTCGAAAGTGCGATCGATGCAGGAACTACCTTTACAGTCATCCTGCCATTTTCGAGAGATTTGCATATATAGTGGCTTGCACTAATGCTTCTTTTTATTTCTTATTGGTTTACCTTCCAATGGATGCGTAGACCCCCAATTTCAGGCTAACAAGCTGCAAGAACCACTGACAATATTGGGTTTCAAGCTAGATATACTAAGTTTTTGCGTCACTTTCAACTGAGGAAGACCGTCAAATAATCAATCACTTTTACTTATCGAATCAAAAACAAAAAGTAATTGCTTCTATACTAAAAGGTCTTTAAAGTAAAGTTAGCCGGTCAACAATTAGTTGATTGTAAAGTTTTTCTTAACAATAGCTTAGGGAAACAAACTCAAGGACTTTGTATATTTAAGTGTGAGTTTCAAATATTACGCCTGTGGTCATCTCTAACAAATCAGAATACGCACTTCTAGCCCTGTTAGAGTTAGCAACCTGCTACCCTAAGGGTGAAGCGCTGCAAATTCGAGAAATAGCGGTCTTACAAGATATACCAAACCGCTATTTGGAACAACTTCTGGCAACATTAAGACGTGGAGGTTTAATTAAGAGTATACGCGGAGCCAAAGGTGGCTATGTTTTGGCACGAGACCCTGGAAAGATTACAGTGTTAGATGCTTTTAGCTGCATGGAGGGGTCAGATATTGTTGTATCTGATTCTGAGCCGACTCCCAACACCGTAGAAGGTGAGCTAATTCAAGAAGTCTGGCAGGAAGCACGTCAGGCTGCTAACTCCGTTTTGGAAAAATATACACTCCAAGACCTTTGTGAACGAAGATCGCTAAGAAAGCAGAAGGAACTCATGTATTACATTTAGAAAGGGTGAAGTGGGAAAATTTTCATCCTTTATCTTGAATTGATAGTCATTTCCGCTTTGGCCATATTTAGCAAATCTAGATGTTATATGTAGATTTGCAGTAATTTCAAGTAAGTAAGTAGAAAATTCTTAGTATGATATCAAGTCTGGGTAATTAGTTACAATTCCCACAGTCATTTCACCCTTTCCTTAGCCTACGGTGCCTACACAAGTCATAAAAATCTAGCTTAATGAGGCTTTGCTCGTTCCCATACACCGTATGGAAATGTATTCATTGAGGCTCTGGCTAAATGTATCACTAGAGTCAGAGCCTCCACTCAGCTATTTCTATACAGAGCAAGGAAAGTAGAGATAAAGTATAGCTATCAGTAAGATGGCTTTTTGTGGGTTTAGTAAGTAATCAGACGGTCATAATATAAAATATTTTTTACAAAAAATACAGTCAAAAGAAGAAAATTTTGAGTAACTAGTCAGTTGAACCACGCCTCAAGCAAGATAGTTTTGAAAAATTTGGTATCTCAATTAGTCTAGTTAGACGTTTTTTATGATGTAATCCTTATTAACAGTAATAACCAGACAACCTGTGAGGCTGTTATATGCCTGAAGTTAATTCTCAACAGCCCATAAATACTGCCGCTACTCTTGTAGAGAGTTATGCAGCAGGAAAACGGGACTTTAGTAAAGCAGAACTGGGTAATGCCGATTTGCAAGGCATTAACTTGAAAGGATCTGATCTCAGTTATGCTGACTTGAGTGAAGCTAACTTAAGTGGCGCTAATCTCAGGGGAAGCGACCTGAGTTTCGCCGATCTCCATCAAGCTAATCTAAGAGATGCCGATCTTAGGGGAGCATTGTTGATGTCAGCGAATCTCCGCCAAGCCGATCTCAAAGGAGCAAAGCTAGAAAAAGCAGACTACGATCGCAGCACCCATTTTCCTCAAGATTTCGACCCAGTGAAAGCTGGTATGCGAATAAAATTTGAAGATTAATTTAACAATATAACCAGTTCAAAAGAGAGGAATATTGCTCTCCTTCCTTCTTCAACGAGGCTACTTGCCTCAAGATAGAAGATATTTTTGCCAAAAGAGTTGTATTTTGGTGAAAAAGCCTATCTATGAGGTTGACAATGGAGGCAAAACGTGAAACCATCAGTCGACGCGCACCATTAATTACTGCTGGAATTTTTCTTGGTGTGGGTCTTGGAGGGTTTATTGATGGAATTTTACTGCATCAGATCCTCCAGTGGCATCACATGCTTAGTAACATTCGACCTCTGACAAACAGAGCGAATATAGATTTGAACATGGTATGGGATGGGTTCTTTCATACCTTAGATTGGGTATTCACCGCGACTGGACTTGTGTTACTATGGCGTGCTGGACGGCGCGATGATGTTCCTTGGTCATCACAGACCTTTATTGGATCAATACTGATTGGTAGTGGTTTGTTCGACTTGGTTGAAGGTTTAATTGACCACCAAATTCTCGGTGTTCATCATGTGAAACCAGGCCCAAATGAGTTAGCTTGGGATCTAGGATTTCTTGCATTCGGTGCGCTACTTGTTGTTATCGGCTGGATAATGATAAAAAAGGAGTCAAGAGTAATTAGTCCTTAGTCATGGGGCATTGGGCATGAAGAAGAGACAAGGGAGACAAGAGAGAGACTTGTTCAATAATTCCCCTTTGTCCCCCTTGTCCCCACTCTCCACTCCCCACTCCCCCCTCCCCCCTCCCCCCTATGCCTACAGATACTTTTGAAAAAACTAGCTGGAGTTGGCAGCTTTCCCAATTTCAACAACAAGCGGGAGAATGGTGGGAATACCAGTTTTACCGCTTTGAGAAAACTTTACCAGAATTGCCTAATGGATGGTCTATTAGCCCTTGGTTAGGTGAGTTGCTGAAATTTCTGTTTTGGCTGGTAATTGGCTTATTTGTAGTTTGGGTGGGTTGGCAATTATGGCGGGAATTCAGCCCTTATGTATATTCTTGGCTGAATAGAAGTGGCAACCTGACTGATTTTCGTGCAAAAACTCGCTCTAGTGAGGCATCCATAGCACTTTTGTTGGAGCGATCGCAACAATTTTACCGTCAGGGTAACTACCGTGAAGCTTGCCGTTGTCTTTATTTAGCGATGTTGCAGCAGTTGCATCAAAAAGCGATCGCACCCCACAAACTCAGTCGTACAGATGGAGAATATCTGCAATTGCTGCGATCGGCTGTGACTCCCATACAGCCTTACGAAACTTTAATTACCACTCACGAACAATTATGTTTTGGTAATGCCGAGATTTTGCCAGACAATTATGAACAGTGTCGGCAAGCTTATCGGGAAATTTCCCCAGAATGAAGAGAACGTGGGGTTAAGGATACTAGAATCATAGATAGCTAAAAAAACAATAATTTTAAGGAAAATTAATAAAAAAGTAAGGAAAAGCGAGAGACAGGCACAAAGACTTATCCTCGCTTTTTGACTACCTAAGCTGTGAGAGTTGCGTAGCCGCCCTACGGCTTGTCGTTAGACATCGCCTTGTCTACAGCTTCTAAGGCAGTGTTGACTTCCGCCTCTGTGACAATTAGCGGTGGCACAAATCGGACTACTTTTGGCCCGGCTGGTACCAGTAATACACCCTCGTTAATGGCAGCATTGACAATATCTGCTGCGGTTAATTGGATATCGGCTCGCAACTCCAAACCGTTGATTAAACCCCAACCCCGAACTTCGCCAATCTGTTGAGGATATTTCGCTGCGATCGCTCTCAACCCAGATCGCAACTGTTCACCCCTGTCTTGCACATTCTGTAAAATATTTTCCCGTTCCAATGTCTGGCAAACACTGAGTGCTACACCACACACAAAAGGATTACCGCCAAAAGTGCTGGCGTGTTCCCCTGGTTGAAAAACATCGCAGAATTTCTTACTCATCATTGCACCGATGGGGATACCACCACCTAAGCCTTTGGCACTGGTGAAGATATCCGGCTCAACGCCAAGATGTTCGTAAGCCCATAATTTGCCACTGCGCCCCATACCAACTTGCACTTCATCAAAAATCAATAAAATGCCAGTTTCATCGCAAATCTGCCGCAGCTTTTTGAAATAGGCAACATCTCCCGGACGCACACCGCCTTCTCCCTGCAATGGCTCAATCAGAATTGCTGCTACCCGGTAATCACCTTCATCCAACTCGCTAATCGCTACTTCCACAGCGTTAATATCGTTGTAATTTACGTAGTGGAACCCCGGAACTAAAGGATCGAAGTACTTTTGATACTTCGGTTGTGCTGTGGCGGTAATTGTCGCCAAAGTCCGTCCGTGGAAACTGGCATTGGCGGTTAAAATAATGGGTTTTTCAATGTCTAATACTGTGTGGGCATATTTCCGCGCCAGTTTAATTGCAGCTTCGTTAGCTTCAGCTCCAGAGTTGCAGAAAAATACGCGATCGGCACAAGAATGTTCAACAAGCCACTTTGCCAATTCACCTTGCTCAGGAATGTAGTACAAATTAGAGACATGGTGCAGCTTCTGGATTTGGCGTGTTACCGCTTCTACCATAACTGGATGGGCGTGCCCCAAAGTACAAGTGGCAATTCCCGCTACAAAGTCCAGATATTCTCGTCCCTGTGTATCCCAAACCCGGCATCCAGCACCCCGTTCTAGGGCTAAAGGAAACCGACCATAGGTAGACATGACAGCTTCATTAAAGCTATCTGCATCAAAGGGACTAGATGCTACAGACCCTGAATCTGGGGGGATGGTGGCTTGTTCAACGAGAGTTTGTAGGCTCACTACCGCTCCTCCTGAAAGTTTTTCATTATATAGTTATTTACTAGTTTCCTAGAAATCCCTAAAAAATACTTTTTATTTAGCACAATTCGCACTTCTTCTTAGACTAACGTTTATATAACCTTGGCGGTGGTGAAAAAACTTTGGGCTTTAATACTTGAGCAAGAGTCTGAGCGACAGCCAATTTGAGTAAATGCAGCCCAACTAGGCATCGCAAGCCTTGGGTAGAATCTAGAGATTTTTCTCGCTGATGTTCAAGCCTGACTCGTCAAAACCGCAGGTTGACATTTGACGAGTCAGGCTTGGACATATTATGAAATCTCGGCTGAGAATTATTTCTCTGTGATTTTTAGTTCATCAATATTCCAAAAAGTTGACCCCAAAGCAGAAAACTTGATGGGATTGACACGTTCGCGCACCGCTTGAAACGAAATTGGATTCACAAGGCAGAATATCGGCAACTGTTCAGCAACGATTTGCTGGAATCTGCCATAAATCGCCTTGCGCTTGCTCTGGTCTAGTTCTTTAAATCCTGCCCCGAAAAGACTGTCAATTTCTCTCTCCCATTCAGAAACGACCCATCCTTGGAGCGGGGGTTTTCCTGGTAGCGCACCTTGGTTAAATTGATGAAATGAGCCTTGACTAGTCCAAAATAAAGATAGAAGATTAGGTTCAACATCTGCACCGGGCACACCGAACGCACCGACATAACAATCCCAATCTCGACGAGAGAGTAGCTTTTGCAATATTACGTTAAAACTGACTACCTGCATATCTGCTTTGATACCAATTTGACTGAGGTCTTGTTGGATTTGAACTGCGGCATCGATTCTTGATTGATCTTCCGATTTCACCAAGAGATTGAATTGCACCCGATTTCCATCTTGGTCTAACAGTTCTTTTTGGGAGTTGTACCTAAAACCGGTCTCTAACAACATCTGCCTAGCTCTCTGGGGATTGTAATCATAAACTCTTAACCCTGCTGCTGGAGACAAGTAATAAGGACTTTGAACCGCAATTGGCGAATGTTGTATTTCACCTAAACCGCGATAGATATTAGTTTTAATTCGGTTGCGGTCAATGGCATAAGCAACTGCTTGCCTAAAAGCTAAGTTATTAAACCACCGAGATTTGATTGGGTCGATAAAAGGCTTACTCTTGGCATTACTAGCTTGATTAAGGTTGAAACCCACAAAGCTAAAACCCGCAGTTGGTCCACCATTGTAAATAATGTATTTTCCTCGCTTTTCATGTTTCTTGAGTAACCCAAATACTGCTGATGTCACATTCAACGTATCTAGTTCACCTGAACGAAATCTTACTAACTGATTTTCTGTAGAAGCAATAATTTGCCAGACAATACGTTCAATATAAGGCTGAGGATTTCCTTGAATATCTTTGCGCCAGTAGTAGGAGTTGCGTCGTAAAATTACCCGTTCAGCAGGAGTATAGCTTTCTATTTTGTAAGGACCATTGCAGACAATTTTTTGTGGATCGGTATTGGTTCCCCACATTGAAAGAAACTGAGGATTACCATTGCTATCATTGGATAATACAGAAGCACGCAAGGCATGAGCAGGCAAAATCGCTAATCTTTCGGCATATCTCAAAAAAGGGGCAAAAGGTTCCACAAAAGTAAACTCAACTCGCAGATTATCTAGTTTCTGCACTGACGGAAAAGTTTCTTTGTTGCCAATGCGTAAAAAGTCTCTATATAAAGTAGGAATTTTTTTATTAAGATAAATATCTCGATAGGTAAAGACTACATCCTCTGCCGTGAGAGGTTCACCATCTGACCATTTCAACCCTGTTTTTAAAGTAAAAATAATTCGCTTTTGATCGGCAGATATTGACCAAGATTCCGCTAGTCCTGGCTCCAAATTGTTAGTCATAACATTCTCATCGACCAATCCTTTGTAGATTAATGAAAAAATACTGTATGGAGAGTCATTAATGGCATAGTTAAAAGTAGTCGGATCGCTTAACGAAACTAGAACTAATTGAGCTACTTGAGATGCTTTGCTTTTCATCTGTGTCGGGTGACAGCTTGTAAGCAAGAAACAACAAGATAAGAGCAAACCAATTACCAAATTCAAAGGTCGAACAATAGCAGCAATCATCTCTATTTATCTACCTTGCAGCTACTCTTTACACAGTACAGTATGTGATTGAACAGTACTACAACAATGCCAGCAGACGAAGCGTCTCCTAGGGAAGCTCACCGTTGGCGTAGCCTCTCATAGAGAAGGTATCGCCTACCGTGGGCGCTACGCACCATTTTTTTGGTAATTCACTTGGGCTTGTATCATCAGAATGGAAGAAGCAATACCAACACTTTCTCCCAAATAGGCTTCTAGGGATTAGAGCTTCATGTAAAGTTAAAGATGAATATTTTTAAGTATTAGGAGTATTGAGTTTGGATAACTTGTAGTTTAAATGTACTAAAAAAGACTAATGCTATAAAGTTAGTAGAAAACGAGAAAAAGTAGGCTAAAAGTACTATTGTTACGTCATTTTCAACACTTGAGCAAAAATATCAACGTATCCAAAAGGAGTTAATGGCTGGGGCGATCGCTCTTGGCGGTGTTTTCCTCATTGGCACTTTGTGGTACTCGTTAGTGGAGGGCTGGTCATGGGAAGATGCAGCGTACATGACAGTCATTACTTTAGCTACTGTGGGATACGGGGAGACGCACCCACTGGGTAGCCGAGGAAGATTGTTTACAATTGCCCTGATTTTGTTGGGTGTAGTCAATATCGGTTACATTGTCAACAGATTTACAGAAGCGATCATTCAAGGCTACTTTCAACAAGGAATTCGGCTACAACAACAGAGGCGGTTAATGGAATCTCTAACAGAACATTACATCATCTGTGGATTTAGTCGGACTGGTCGTCAAATTGCCAAGGAATTTCGAGCAGAAGGCGTACCTTTTGTAGTGATTGATTCAGATATGGAATCTGTGCAAAGGGCGCAGACAGAAGGTTATACAGCATTCCAAGGTGACGCTACCCTAGATGACACACTTTTGAAAGTTGGTATTGAAAGGGCAATATGTATTGTTGCAGCCCTTCCCTCCGATGCCGAAAATTTATACATAGTTTTATCAGCAAAAACACTGAATTCGGGAATTCGGGTGATTGCCCGCGCAAGTACAGAAGAAGCTTTGCAGAAGTTACGACGCGGTGGTGCAGATGAGGTGATATCCCCCTATATTACCGGTGGGAAGCGCATGGCTGCTGCGGCTCTTAGACCTCAAGTATTGGACTTTGTAGACGGGATTTTGACAGGTGCAGACCGCCAATTGTACATGGAAGAATTTTTACTTGACCCGGCTTTTTGTCCCTTCGTGGGTCAGAGTTTGCAAAAGGCGAGATTGCGATCGCAATCCGGGGCATTAGTTCTGGCAATTCGCCGCGCTGATGGGGCTCTCATTGGTGGCCCCACTGGCGATACAGTCTTAATGTCAGGCGATCGCCTAATTGGTATGGGTACAGCAGAACAGTTGCGTAGCCTTAATCAAATTCTCGGCCCCATAAATTCCAAGAAACTGCGGCGACCGAAAAATAGCTGATTTTATTACTTTTTTATACTAACTTAAAGTAAATATTCTATAGTATAATTGCGTATTTAAAAAGTATAATATAATGCAATAAAACGAGATTTAGCGATCGCCACAATATTTACTTTTACTTTGGGCTTTTACGCCACACAGACTATTGCTGCTCCTTTGGCAACTCCCACAAGTTTTACAAATTGGTGTAAGCAGAAATCAAATTTACCTCCACAGACAAAACATACTGTTGAGGTTCTTTTAGAAAAAGCCCAAACTCAAAATTGCAAGCAGGCTAACCAAAAGCTGACTAATTTAACTTCTCTCTCCCTGAACTCAAATAAAATCAGTGATATCAAGCCTTTGTCTGCTCTGACTAAATTGACTTCTATCGACCTTGGCATAAATGAAATCAGCGATATCAAGCCTTTGTCTGTTCTGACTAAATTGACTTCTATCGACCTCGACATAAATGAAATCAGCGATATCAAGCCTTTGTCCGCTCTGACTAATTTGACTGCTCTCTCACTCCGAGAGAATCAAATCAGCGATATCAAGCCTTTATCCGCTCTGACTAATTTAACTTCTCTCTCTCTCCGCTCAAATCAAGTCAGTAATATTAAGCCTTTGTCCACTCTGACTAATTTGACTTATCTCTACCTAAACTCAAATGAAATCAGCGATATCAAGCCTTTGTCTAATCTGACTAATTTGACCATTCTCTCTCTTGAATCAAATGAAATCAGCAATGTCAAGCCTTTGTCTGCTTTGACTAATTTGACTGAACTCTCCCTTAACTCAAATAAAATCAGCAATATCAAGCCTTTATCATCTCTGAAAAATTTAACTTTTATTAATATTAAAAATAACGCGATCGCACCCAAAATATGTCCTGTAAAACCAGAATCTATTTGCCAATTTGATGAGCTTTAAAGTAGCGATCGCGCGCGAACCTTGAGTTATTTGTCAAGCAATCTAAAGTTTGATGGCAACGATGCGAATTCTCCGATAGTCTGCTGTCCAATTGCCTTGTTGATACAGTGTCGGCAAAAGATGCTCTTCCACGGTGCGAATTATTTGTATTTTTTGGTCAGCAGACAGTCCTGCTAGAAAAACATCAGCAAACATTTCAAGCCAGTTCGCCATCCCTGCTTCGCCTTCTGTTAGGGGAGTAGGACGAGCAAACAAGGTGGCATAAGTAACATCAAAGCCTTGTTGTTCTAATAGGG
Organism: Nostoc punctiforme PCC 73102; assembly: GCF_000020025.1. GTDB lineage: Bacteria > Cyanobacteriota > Cyanobacteriia > Cyanobacteriales > Nostocaceae > Nostoc > Nostoc punctiforme. Next base: position 6,149,672 of record NC_010628.1, read on the forward strand.
TAGCGTACTCACCAATACTAGGAAAATACCAAGGATTCAGTGCTTGCGGGGAGATAGCGATCGCCTCTAAAGCACTGTACAAAGCTGTGACGATCGCTTGAATATTTCCCTTACCACCAAATTCTGCGACAAAACGCCCCCCAGGTTTTAACGCTTGATGTATGGAAGCGATCGCCGCATCTGCTTCTTTAATCCAATGTAAAACAGCGTTGGAAAATACAGCATCCAATGGTTTCAATACTTGAAAATCTCTGGCATCAGCAACATCAAAGCGTAGATGGGGATAGTTTTGTCTTGCTGTCTCAATCATCGAGGATGCGCGATCGATTCCAGTGACTTCAGCCCCGGCTTGAGCAATTTTTTCTGTTAGTTGCCCAGTCCCACAGCCAAGATCCAAAATGGATTCTCCCAACTTGGGATTGAGTACTTTCAGCAAGTTCTCGCCATATTGCCAGACAAAGGCGTGTTTATCCTCATACAGGTCTGTGTTCCAATTATTGTCGAGTAATGGAAGATTATTCATAAACTATGAAATTACATTGCAGAGTATTGTTTTGCTAGTCGTCAACCAAGTTCGGTAGGTTGGTGACTGCATAATCATCACAATAAAAAATATTATTAATTATGTCCAATATATATTTTGACCTTAACTAATATTTAAAAGATATAAGTTCAGGTAACAGATGGAACTACGACACCTGCGCTACTTTGTCACCTTGGCAGAAGAACTGCACTTTGGACGGGCAGCAGAAAGATTGCACATTGCCCAACCTCCCTTAAGTCAACAAATTCGCCAGCTAGAGAAGGAATTGGGCTTTGAACTGTTTCATCGCACAAAACGAAGCGTGAATTTAACAGAAGCGGGGGTGGTTTTTCTGGATGAAGTCCAACAAATTCTCAGGCAATTGCAGCAGGCAATCCAAGTCGGGCAACAAACTAGTCGCGGTGAACTCGGAGAATTAGCGATCGGCTTTGTCAGTTCTGCCGCGTATAATATATTGCCAACCATTTTGCGAACCTTTCGGAATTGTGTCCCTGGTGTGAGTCTAGAGTTGCATGAACTGACTACAGATCAACAGTTAGAGTGGTTACGCACAGGTCGGATAGATGTAGGGTTTGTCCGTCCACCTGTGGAAGAAAATACATTTAGCTGGGAAATAATTTTTCAAGAGTCACTGATAGTAGCATTACCTGAAGCACATTTGCTAGCAAATCAATCTTATGTTTGTTTGCGATCGCTTGCTAATGAACCCTTTATTTTATTTCCGAGAATATTAGCGCCTGGACTTTACGACTTAATTATTAGTCTCTGTCAGCAAGCAGGCTTTAGTCCCTCTGTAAGTCAACAAGCCATTCAGATGCAAACAATTATTAGCCTAGTGGCAGCCGAAATAGGTGTTGCAATTGTGCCGGCATCTTTACAAAATTTGCAACGAACCGGGGTAGTTTATAAAAATATCGAACCAGTCAGCCCAAAAGTTGCCATTGCAATGATTTGGCGCAGTAGCGAGACATCCCCAACGATACAGAGGTTTCTGGAGATTGTAAAACACATAACTTGATTTATTACTGGCGATTTATTTATTTACCAATCAGTATCCATTGTAAAAATCTGCAAATGGCTGTTAAATCTTCTGATTGCGGCTGTAAGTAGAAATAACCAATGACCAATGACTAATGACTAATTTCTTTCCACCCATGCATAGCTGCTATACCTTTAGTAACCCATTCGATCAAAATTGGGGGAGCTTCTGATATCAAGATGCTAGGATAAACTGCTGCGCCCCATTCGGGATGCACTAGTACACGGCATTGATTTTTAATCACTGGATAGTTGAGCAAAGCTTTGACAACTGCTGTGTCATCATGGGGAATTGCTCCAGGATGAGATAGTAAAGGGTAGCCTGTACGAGGGTCGATCAGGTCAGTTAAATAGCCGCGATCGCGCAGATTAAATGCTAAATCACAGCCAAATCGCATAAACTTTTCTCGTAAGCGTTCTTTCTCGGACTCTACTTCTGTCGTCTTTTTAACTAATTGATAACGCGATTGCTGCAAGACAATCACTACTCGTAAAAATGACTGCCGTTTCCAATCCGGTAATATCCGTTCGCAGTTGGCACAGATATATTGACTGGGAGCATGAATTGAAATTTGAACCGCTTGTCCTGTTTCGCCAACTAAATTAATGGGACAGGCTTGCTCCGAAGTGTAAACTTTGGGATAGTTCACTAAATTGATTCGGCTTATACAAGTTTTTTAATTTAATCTACGGTATAGATGATAGCTCTTAAAAGTTCAGAAAAATCATCATTTTCCTCTCTTATGTTACTTTTTTTAGAAGCATTTGCTAATAATTTGAGAATTTTAATCCGAATTTTATCCTTTATTAACCTGTTCTCATAGGATTTGTTGCGATCGCTGTAGGCATTAGCATAAGTGTAGATAAGCGATACATCTGGCGGGCTATGCCTACGCTACCGAAATCCGTTCAATTAAAACCCCAAAGAATTAACTCCATCTCACCCAATTAATTGAGTTTTAAAGAATTCACCGGCACTTCATCCCAAGAATCAACTGTCCGCAATTGCGCTACCCAACCTGCTGCCTTTTGGTTCTCGGTCAAATTATTCTGAAAGGAATCATGACACTCTTTAGCTTGAGATTCATTACAAGTGGCAATACAGGCATGAATCATCCCAGACGGATCAATTTGCTCATTTACCCAAATAGTCATGGAGTATTTCCTCGAAAAGTGTAACGAAAAAAGCTATTTGTTATTTTAGAACACTATTAGAGTCAAAAATTGCAGATCAAAATCGGTAATAAGTAGTGAACTAATCCCAATTACCGATTGCTAATTTACAATTATCCAGTTTCGCTTCATCTGGTAGGCACATAAGATTTATCGCCTCTTTCGTAGCGACGGCGGTAGAGTAATTCTAACTGTCCACCATATTCTTGAATCCAAGCTATCTGACGCTGATAGAGTCCCCGGAAAGTATTAGCAAATAATAGTGTAAAGATTGCTACTACTAATCCTGATGCTGTGGATACTAAAGCTTCACTAATTCCAGATGTTACACCTGTTGTTTTAGTACCTCCCACATCTCCAATATTTAGAGAGGCAAAGGAGTTAATTAATCCTAAGACAGTACCGAGAAGTCCCAACAACGGCGCAAGACCAATAATTGTCTCAAAAATATTTTGCGATCGCTTAAGTAAGGGAATTTCGGCTTGTGCTTCGCTTTCTAATGCCAACCGAAATTCTTCTGGTGTCGCCTCTTCTAACTCTAAAGCTGCTAAAAAAATTCGGGCAATGGGTAAATCAGTATTTTTTTGCAACTTATCTAAAGCACTAACTACATTATCAAGGCGATAAAGCTGTAGCACCTCTCGCACTACCTTATTTTGCCGATTATTTATTCTTACCCAAAAGATGATCCGCTCGATAATCAGCGCTACTCCTAACAAAGAGAACGCCAGGAGAGGCCACATGACCACGCCACCTGCTGTAAACAGATTACTAATTTCCATTTATTATTTTTTAACTTACCAACAACGCTAGATTAACAGATCGTTGTTTGAGCGAAGTTGATATCATTTCCCACAAAGAATTGCTCTGCAAGTTTTAAAGTGTTAGCAAAGCAACTACGGCTTGCCCAAGCTGCATAGATGTTTCATAGCAATTATCAAATTTATAAGATATACTGGATTTTAGATAAAAGTCTCACTGCTGCTTTACAGGAGTCGTAACAGTGAGTAGGCTCGTTGCCCTATTACAGGGGTCGTAACAACGAGAAATATCTAAGTAACTATTCCAATGTGGGTCAAAATAATGCAAATAAACGCGAAGCAAATACTTAATAAAGGTTCAACCAATGCCCAAGTTTCACCACGAGAAGAAATCGTCTTGCTCGCACTCTACAACAAAGAACTCTATGGTCTCCAAATTCCGCAGGCTATGGAAGAGGCTAGCGGCGGTAACACTAAGATGGGGATTGGCACCCTTTATCCTGTTCTCCATTCTCTGGAAAAGAAAGGACTTGTCGAATCCCGTTGGGGAGATGAAGGGCGTGAAGAACGAGGTGGAGCAAGACGGCGCTATTACAAACTTACAGGTAGCGGCGTTGCGACTCTCGAAGCCGTCCAGTCTTTCCGCTCTAACCTACTTACTTGGCAGCCCAGTTAGTGGAACAGCAGGCACAGAAATTGAAGATAACGATTGGGAATTTACTATTAAAGAAATTCAACTTAAGACACAACACTTGGAAGGCATAACATCTTTAAAATCAGAGGAAGTTATCAAAGTAGTGGAAGAGTTGATAGTTCAGAAAGTGGTGAACGATTTAGAAAACTCAGTAGAAAATCTAGAGAAGCTCTCTAAGTTAAAAAAGAGATTACGCAAGTATAAAAAATCTGATCCTGCTGAAACTTGGGCTAGTAGGTGGATAGCTTCCCCAATTGCTTACCTCTTCCCCCCAGAACGACGTGAAGAATGGCTAGGGGATTTATACGAAGTAAATTGGGAGATGCTGCACAAAAACTATCCCCGTTGGCAGGTTAATCTTAATAATGTTTGGAAAACTGTCATCCTGGTAATTTCTGCTTTAAAAATCAAGCTGTCAGATTTCTTCTCACTAGGTAAAGTCAAGAGCGAGTAGAGAAAAATCCATTTTCAAGCATGGCGTAGAGTAATTTACCACTACGTCATTTCCTTTTTATCTATTTTGTTCTCTTGGAGATTTACCTCGCAGTGGATCGCAGCTTATTGAGAATTTATTTTTAGTGTTAACTTTCATAAATGTTAAGGAGTTCAGATTATTCCTACACCAGAACAAAAAACACAGTGCTACATATTGTGCTGCTGGTTTACCAAGCTTTACTTGCCTATTAATATCGTTCGGATGGATGAACGGACAAAAAATCTATTCTTCTTGGCAGGTGAGGAAAATATCATAGAAATATACCCTAACGGTAAATGGAGATACATAGGATGAGCAAGCCTAATTTTCATGCAATGAGTCAGAAAGAGTTACATGATTACGTTCTTGCTCATCGGGAAGATCAAGAAGCTTTCTACGCTTATGTGGATAAGCTGCATCTCGAAGGTAATTGGATTGAAATGCCACCGTTACAGTCAGAACAGGATTTAGAAAATTATCCTAAGTTCATTGAGCGTATTCGCAGCAGTTCTGAGCCACGAGATGGAGCATAACGCTGCATTGTAGTTACACGAGCTTTTCAGCTATCCTCAGTTTGGCCGATCGCGATCGCGGATTGTTACTAATTTCCTCTTCTTGAGCAATAATTGGTTTTTTTGTCAAGACTTTTAATAAAGGTGAATTTCTTAAACCATGCTTCACCGGGCGGTCTTCTAAACTATGAAAACTGATAATCGCAATTCTGCCACCAGGGACAAGGGCATTTGGGGCTTTATCTAAAAAGGTTTCTAAGGATTTTAACTCATCGTTGACGACAATTCGCAGAGCTTGAAAAACCCTGGTAGCGGGGTGAATTCTCCCATAACGGTATTTGGGAGGCACTGAAGAAGCGATCGCATCAGCCAATTCTGTAGTCGTGTGCAACGGTCGCCGTTCTACAATGCGACGAGCAATGCGCCGCGATAATCTCTCCTCACCGTACTTAAAGAAAATATCTGCTAATTCCGCTTCATCCCAATTATTGATCACATCAGCAGCAGTTAGCGATCGCCCTCGATCCATTCGCATATCTAAATTCGCGGCTTGGCGAAAGCTGAAACCCCGTTCTGCTTGGTCTAAATGGTAAGAACTTACCCCCAAATCGGCTAAAATACCATCGAAAGTGTTGGGGGGAAACTCGTAGTCAGCAAAATTGCTATAAATAAATTGTATGCGATCGCTATATTCAGCTAAATTCTTATTTGCAGCTACTAAAGCATCTTCATCTTGGTCAACTGCCGTTACCCGCACATCAGCAGCAGCTTCCAAAATCAAGCGACTATGACCACCACCACCTACCGTTACATCTAAATAATGTCCGCCTGGACGAACCGCCAAACCCTCAATTACCTCTCGTCCCAACACGGAAATATGAGAAAAAGCCAGTTCTTCTAAATTTAGCGGTGTTTCTAAATCTGATTTCATCTTTAATTTTATTTTTGTTGTTATTTCGTAGGACTTACACCAAAAACCTCTTAAACTCCTATTCCTCCGTGTCCTCTGCGTCGCGCCAGTTGCTACCCTGCGGGAACGCTAAAAGCGAACAAGTCGGGGAACCCGCCCAACGCACTGGCTTCTCTGTGGTTCGATTTAAGTCCTATTTAACACTCAATCCCAATCCTCAACATCAAGATTTTAAATGCAAAAAGAGATTAGATGAAAAAAAACCTGTGCCTCAATCCCTTGCATATCAAGCTTCCCTATAATAATTGAAGAGGTGCAACGAAATGAAACAATTACAACACCTTCGCTGCTATCCTCTCTCCAACATAACCCTGTAGAGTCAAAATTATATAGATTGCCCCTACAAACCTCATTTTGGCAGACTAGATAAATCGGCTGTGGTTGGCATCTAGGCGGTTCAATTCAAAATTTTCACGAACGGAGAACACGAAATCTATGACCAGACTAGAAACCCGCACTGAACCAATGGTGCTAAACATGGGGCCACACCACCCCTCAATGCACGGGGTTCTGCGGCTAATCATGACTCTGGATGGCGAGGATGTCGTTGACTGTGAACCAGTTATCGGCTATTTGCACCGAGGAATGGAAAAAATCGCTGAGAACCGCACTAATGTAATGTACGTCCCTTACGTTAGTCGCTGGGACTACGCGGCGGGAATGTTCAACGAAGCCGTCACTGTTAACGCCCCAGAAAAACTTGCAGGTGTCGCTGTCCCCAAACGCGCTAGCTACATCCGCGTCATCATGCTGGAGTTGAACCGCATCGCTAACCACTTGCTATGGTTTGGCCCCTTCTTAGCTGACGTAGGCGCACAAACTCCCTTCTTCTACCAGTTCCGCGAACGGGAGATGATTTATGATTTGTGGGAAGCCGCCACAGGTTATCGGATGGTAAATAACAACTACTTCCGCGTTGGTGGAGTAGCAGCCGATTTACCTTACGGCTGGGTAGATAAGTGTCTGGAATTCTGCGACTACTTATTACCCAAAGTTGATGAGTATGAACGTTTAGTAACCGATAACCCCATCTTCCGGCGACGTGTTGAAGGTATTGGTACTATTACCCGTGAAGAAGCAATTAACTGGGGACTTTCTGGCCCTATGTTACGCGCTTCTGGCGTGCAATGGGATTTGCGGAAAGTTGACCATTACGAATGCTACGACGATTTCGACTGGGATGTGCAGTGGGAAACCGCCGGTGATTGCTTTGCCCGTTACGTAGTGCGGATGCGGGAAATGCGCGAATCTGTGAAAATTATTCGCCAAGCAATTAAAGGACTTCCTGGCGGCCCTTACGAAAATCTGGAAGCCAAGCGTTTAGCTGCAGGTAAAAAATCCGAGTGGGACGCATTTGATTATCAATTCATTGGCAAAAAAGTTTCCCCCACTTTCAAGATACCGAAGGGTGAAATCTACGCCCGTGTAGAAAGTGGCAAAGGTGAATTGGGAATTTATCTGGTAGGCGATGATAACGTCTTCCCTGCACGGTGGAAGATTCGCGCCGCAGATTTCAACAACCTTCAGATTGTTCCACATTTACTGCGCGGGATGAAGGTTGCAGATATTGTGGTCATTCTCGGTAGCGTTGACGTAATTATGGGGTCTGTGGATAGGTAGATAATATCTATCTAATGTAAGTACTTTTTTAGAGCAGTTGTATTACAGTGCAACTGCTCTATTTTTTTAGCTTTGGGCAAAGCTGGCGATTATAAAGCTTTTTTTTACCTGGATGACCGTTTGTGTATTGTGACAGAAGAACTGGAGAAACGAGAACCTCAGATTATTTGTTCTTTGGCATTATTTTGTAATTCGTAATTAAGGCAATAGATGCGATAAATCGCGTCTTTTGAAAAATATTCTACGCTGCTTGATTTGCTTCTAACCAGTTAAGTAAATCCTCAATAGCTGTAAAATCCAATAAAGCCTCGCCAAGCGCTCCTAATTGCTCTAAAGGAAGAGTTTGAATGCGCCCTCGAACGTCTTGTGGTAAATAATCTCTTACCCATTTTTGTAGTAGGCTTAACACGAGTGTTTTTCCTTGTTGTTGTTTTCCACGCTCGTAACCAATACGCTCGCCTATGGTAATGTAGCTCATAGTCCGCTCCTACTCAAATTGCTTATAGGATGTTTGAAAAGTAATTTGCTGTATCTTTGCACTTATTTATCTCCCCTAACCCCCTTCAAATATCTGTAACGAGGAATGCAAACTGAATTGTTACATTAGAGTTTGAAGTATATTTATTACCTCAAGCTAGGAAAAGACAAAACATATTATTTGTAAATTTCTAAAATTCTTAATACTAAATTTATAATTTTGAATTATCTTTGGTGCAAATTAAAAATTGTAATTTCTTAATAATTTATTTTAATTTTAGTAAAAAGGTTGACTACGATTATGTTTCGTTAAAATCGAATTGCTGCTATAAATACTAGAATGTATTTAAATAAGGTCTAATAAATTACCATATAAATCCGGCAGCATTTACCTAGTCGTAATTTTAGAACCGTGCAAATTCATCCTCACTCAGAATTTAACCATAGCCGCGATCGCCGTGAACAGGGTTTGCAAAATTTACTCGACCGCCTTGTTAAATCAATTCAGCGCGATGAGTTAGTCCGGCAAACGACCAATCAACTCAGAGAATCGCTTCAGGTCGATCGGGTGGTGTTGTATTATTTTTATAGTCAGTGGCAAGGTCAAGTTACTTTTGAATCTTTGAGTTCTAAAGAATTTTCAATACTTAGTTCCACTGGCCCAGATGATTGTTTTAACAATGAGTATGCTGCTTTATACTTAGCAGGACGGGTAAGAGCGATCGCTAATATTGAATTAGAGCCAATCCAGCCTTGTCACCGAGATTTTCTCCGCAATTTGCAAGTTCGCGCCAACTTGGTTGTACCAATTGTCATTCCTAGAGGATTATGGGGATTACTAGTAGCACATCACTGTCAAGGGCCTCATGATTGGTCGTCATCAGATATAGAAATGATGCAAACAGGGGCGCAAACTCTAGCAACAGATCGTAATATTTTGGAGAGTTAAAACAATTAGCAATACTTCTCTACGAGAGGCTGCGCCCTAAGCGTAGCTATGCCGCAGGCTTTACGACTACGCTCAGTACAAGTTCGCAATTCGTAATTCGTAGTTAAAAGGGCGGTTAGAAACTGCGTCTACACAGGCAAAACCCACGGAGGTGGGTTTCAAACCCTCAATTTTTTCTAGATAAGGAGGAAGAATTATGAAATTTGGTTACACGGTCATCTGGGTAGACGATGTAGTTAAGACCGTTGAGTTTTACGAAAAAGCCTTTGGTCTAGTTCGTCGCACTCTCTTGGATAAAGGGCAATCTATCTGGGCTGAAATCGAAACCGGAAACACCACATTGGCTTTCTCCTCCACTAGCGAAGCACAAAATTTATTTCCTGGCGGCTTCCATCCCAACGATCCTGCACAACCACCGACATTAATCCAGATATCATTTATCACTCCTGATGTTGGCAGTGCTTACATGAGAGCGATCGGGGCCGGTGCAAAAGCATTAAATGCTCCTAAATCTCAACCTGGGGGACAAACAATTGCTCGTGTCCGCGATCCTAATGGCGTGTTGGTGTCGTTAGTGAGTGGGTGAAATTCTCACAAATGGATTTAGTCAAGATAGCTTTCCCATGCTTATGATTCAGTCAATATAGAGAAAGTCACGGGTTAAACTGTCTGTTGAGGACTTAGAAGTTAAATTGAATTTATAACTCTTAACTCTTGACTTTCCAATGGATTCAAATCCAGCATTGTGTGCAGCGATCGCCAATCACATTACTAATACTCCCCAGCAACGAATTACTTTCGCCGAATTCATGGATTTGGCACTATACCACCCTGAATACGGCTACTATTCCAGCGATGCAGTCAAAATAGGCTTTAAAGATAGTGATTTTTTTACCTCTCCCAACCTCTGTTCTGACTTTGGTGAATTACTAGCAGAACAATTTTTGCAAATGTGGGAGATTTTAGGAAAACCTGTACCCTTTTCTTTGGTAGAAATGGGAGCAGGTCAAGGACTGCTAGCTTTGCATATCCTTAAATATCATCAGCTACACTACCCAGATTTTTTTACGGCGCTAGAGTACATTATTGTTGAAAAGTCGCCAATTTTAAGACAAGAACAGCAGCAACGCTTGCAAGATTTCCCCGTGCGTTGGTGCAATTTAGAGGAGATACCACCAAATGCGATCGCAGGCTGCTTTTTTTCCAACGAGTTAGTAGATGCTTTCCCCGTCCATCAATTCATCCTAGAAACAGGAGAACTTAGGGAAATTTATGTAACCACAGATAAGAATGAAAAAGAAACTAATGCCCCATACCCTTCATTTGCGGAAGTTATAGGGGAACCTTCAACGCCCCAACTGGCTGAATATTTAGACTTAGTGGAAATGAACTTTACTCAAAGTGCATATCCAGATGGCTACCGTAGTGAAATTAATTTAGCTGCTCTAGACTGGTTGAGTATAGTAGCAGACCGCTTGCAGCGCGGCTATGTGTTAACAATTGATTATGGCTACCCCGCCAGCCGTTACTACAATCCCAGGCGATCGCAAGGAACCCTACAGTGTTATTATCATCATCGTTTCCATGACAACCCCTATATCAATATTGGGCGACAAGATATCACAGCCCATGTTGACTTTACAGCTTTGGAACGCTGGGGCCAGAAGTGTAACTTAAAGAATGTTGGTTTTATCCAGCAGGGATTATTTTTGATGGCGTTGGGGTTAGGCGATCGGATTGCAGCCCTTTCTTATCAAAAGCAACCCCTCTTGGAGTTACTACAGCGCCGGGATGCACTACACCAGCTTATAGATCCTACAGGACTAGGCGGCTTTGGAGTCTTAATTCAGAGCAAAGGTCTGGACAATACAGAAATTTCTCAGTCACTAAAAGGCTTGACACTGCCAGAGTGAACGTTAATTTGAAAAGTTAAAACTCTATTTAAGAATGCAGTATTAGTCTTATTTAGACTAGCATAACAGTGATTACTGTAAAGTTAAACACACTACCAAAGTAATAATTATGTCCACTCATGACCTGTTAATGCTAGCAACACTACTTACTCCCGGTATTTTACTTTCAGTGATAATTATGTTGACTTTTGCTGCCGGTGGTTGATTGCCAGAGTTAGGGAGTAACAAAACTGGATTTAGGATTCTATCTTAAATTTCAAATAAGTACTTCCCAACTAAATTTGAATCAAACAATGCGATGTTCGCAATGGGCTATGACGCTCGATGACTCGCTCTAAGCGTAAAGCCTACGGCATAGCTTCGTTTAGGGCGCAGCCTCTCATAGAGACGCTACGCAAACGCTATCGGTGACGCTGTATTAAAGGAACGTAAAAAATGAAGGTGGCATTTCTGGGAACTGGACTGATGGGACTACCAATGGCTCAAAGGTTATTAGCCGCAGATATACAGCTAGTTGCCTACAATCGTACCCCAGAAAAATTAGCACCACTACAAGCAGCTGGGGCTGAAATTGCTACACATCCCCGCCACGCCATTCGTGCTGCTGAGTGCGTAATTCTCATGCTGACTAATGCCCCAGCCATTTATAATGTGTTGCTTTCAGATACTGCTTGGCAAACTCTGGAAGGGCGCACGATTATCCAAATGGGAACAATTACTCCCACAGAAAGCCAGGAAATTAGAGATGCAATAGTTGGTGGTGGTGGTGAGTATTTAGAAGCACCAGTATTAGGGAGTATCCCAGAAGCACAAGCTGGCAAGTTGAGTGTGATGGTAGGGGCAGAGCCAGAACAATATCAACGGCACTTGAAGTTACTCCAAAATTTTGGGACAGAACCTTTACTTATCGGGCCAGTAGGATCTGCGGCGGCGCTTAAATTGGCACTAAATCAACTAATAGCTTCTCTAACAACTAGCTTTGCTCTGAGCCTGGCTTTTGTCCAGCGTCAGGGTGTTGATGTGGATATGTTTATGCAAATCTTGCGCGACAGTCCACTCTACGCACCTACCTTTGACAAAAAGCTACAACGTATGTTGGATGGCAATTATGCCGAACCGAATTTCCCTACAAAACATTTGCTCAAAGATACAGAATTGTTTATCTCTGAAGCGAAATCTCGAAGTTTGGATCTCAGCAGTATTAAAGGTGTGCGGCAAATCTTGCAAACAGCCGTGAAAATGTCATTTGCTGATGATGATTATTCATCACTATTTTCTGTAATTAAAGAATGGGGAGAGTGATGGAGGAATAAATGGAGGAATAAATTTAAGTAGGGTAGCACAGTTAGCTGTGCTACCCTACTTAAAAGTTTTTTACACCCCGGCATCCCTGATATGCGTGTTGAAAATGCTGAATTAAAAGGTTTTAATCTTTAAATAACGATATTACTGCCCATTAGTAGTTGATTGAGGAAATGGTAGAGATTCAGTCTGGGGTTGAGGCTGAGGTTCAGGTTTAGGATTGAGAAAATCCTGCCAAGTCTTAATTTGCTCTTGCGCCGCACTGTAAGCAGCACTACCGCGTGGAATCGATTTTGCAATATCAATCCCTCTAGCAATATCAGACTGACCTTGAGAGCGGGCTATTTCTAACAATTGCTGACTCCATTGGTCAATAGCCAGATTCGCATCCATACGTAAGATGCTATTGTTTGAAACCCGATCTGCCAACCGTATTGCTTCAACCAAAGCTTCTGGCGTACCAGCCGCGCCAACTTCTTGAGCTTTTTTCCAGTTTTCTCTAGTGCGGATTTGCCCTTCCCAATCATTTATCGCAGCTTGCGCTTCTTGTGAAAGCGCCCTTCCAGATGAGGCAATTTGTTGAGCGGCGCTAATGGCGGCGGTGAGATTTCCACTCTGAGCCAGTTCTTGTGCTTGATCCAAGTAGGGTTGGTCTTGAATTCGCTGAATTTTTCCTACCCAAGTCCGAATTCTTTTCCGTGCTTCTGGATATAATGCCCGACCTCTACGAATTTCGCTGGCCTGAGCGATCGCAGCTTGTAAGGAGTTGATATCATCGAATACAGCTATCTGTTCGGCACGTTCTAAGTACGGTTGGTCTTCAATTGTCTCCACTTGGGCACGCCAGCGATCCATTTCTTGTCTAGCTTCGGTGGCCCTGGGGTTAGTTGCAGGGATGAGCTGCACCTGGGCGATCGCTGCTGTTAAATTAGGGACTGTTCCCTGGCTAGCCAACATTCTCGCTTTTTCTAGATTGGCGACATCTTCAATTTCTAACTGCCAACGAGCAATCAGTTGCTGGGCTTCGTTATACACTGGTCTGGAAGGATCGATTTGTTGTGCTTGAGCAATCGCAGCCTCTAGACCAGAAACATTACCTATCCAAGCACTTCTTTTCGCGTCAGCTATGGCGATAAAATCGTCTGTTTCTCCCTGTAGTTTCGTACTCTCTGGAATTTGTCTAGCAATATTCAGTGCTTCTTCTGCATCCTGCTTGTCTAGTTTTGCCTGTGCCAATTCCAGCATTTTGCGTCCAAATGCGGGAATTGCTTCCTGAGCTTTTTGGTAAAGGTAACTTTCCTGCCCAATAGACTCAGCTAGCTTGATGGCTTCCAGTAAATTATCGACTACTTTGCTGCTTGCTAAACTTTCTGCTTTTCCTAGCTTATCGCCATCTTCGCGGGCTGCGGCGATTAGACGATTCAATTGGTCGTATTTAGTACCCGCCCAGTATTGATTGTCTACGCGCAGCATTTTGGCGGATAACATGAATGCCGATTGCCAGCGCCGTTCTTTTACTTCGGCGATCGCACCATTGTATGTTTCTTCTGCTTTTGTCCAAATTGACTGCCATTTGTCAACTTGTTCATCGACTAATTTATAAGCTGACACATCTTCGGGTATCTTGCGAGCAGTAGCGATCGCTTCCTCTAAATTCCCTGTTTGGAAACTTTGATCGGCTAGCTTCAAAATATCCCGCGACCATTCTTCGATGAAACGATCGATTTCTCCATGCAACGGGTGATTTTGTGGTAGTTGCTTCACCAGAGCGATCGCTTGCAATAGGTCGTTCACTGTTTGCTTAGAAGCCGCCAACTGAGCGCAATGTAGACGCACAGAAGCACTAGCTAGGGGCCAGAAAATCGAGGGGCAATTAGGAGCAGTTGGCAACTTGAGCAGCATTGCCATTGCCAAGAATCCTACACTGCCGGGAATCAACATTAGTAGTACTAGCCACAATGTCCAGCTTTTCATCCAGCGTGGCCATTTCCCAGAAGCACTACTGAGTTGGGCAGTTTCTTCTGAATGACTATTTATAGGTAATCCTTGTGTATCGTTTTTTTTTCGCCGCTTCACTGACTTGGAAGTAGAACCAGTAGGTGGGACACCAAATGGTTGAGTTTCACCGAATTGTTCTGTTCGGGATAATCTTTTGTTTTGATCTGGCTCTCTATCACTGGCTGAAGACCAACTGTCTGGAATATCCCGCTCTGTCATCTCTCACACCAAAATAATTGAATAGCGCTCTGTTTTAGGTCGATAATTCCATTGATGCCATAGTAACTTTCTCGCGATCAAAAAGCTACTTTTTTTGATTATCCCTCTCCACAGAATACTATGTTCAATCTAAAAAATTAGTGTCGTTTTATACTTTATCCTGAAACAGTAGATTCAGCTTGCAAATCGGCAATTAGTTGAGCTAACTGATCGCTACTTGCCTGGTAAACGTTGCTGCAAAAGTCGCAAGTTGCTTCAGCACCATTATCTTTAACAATCATATCTTGCAGTTCGGCTTCTCCTAAAATTTTCAGTGCCCCCAAAACGCGATCGAAAGAACAACCACAGTGGAAGCGCAGCATTTGCCGTTCGGAAAAGATTTCCAGCCCCATATCGCCCAAAAGATCGCTAAAGATTTCAGTCAAATTCTTTCCGGCTTGCAACAATGGCGTAAATCCTGCCAAACCAGCGACCCGTGATTCTAAGGTTTCTACGAGGGCTTCATCTCTGGCAGCTTTGGGTAACACTTGTATTAGTAATCCTCCAGCCGCAGTTACTCCCCCTGCTCCCACAAACACACCTAAAACTAAAGCTGAAGGTGTTTGTTCAGAATTCACCAGATAATGAGCCACATCATCGCCAATTTCACCAGAAACTAGTTCTACCGTACTAGAGTAAGGATAACCATAACCGACATCTCGCACAACGTAGAGGTAGCCACCACCCACTGCACCACCAACATCTAGCTTACCTTTGGCATTAGGAGGTAATTCTATAGATGGATTCCCCACATACCCGCGTACCGTACCATCTAAGCCAGCATCTACCAATATGCCGCCTAAAGGACCATCGCCTTTCACCCGCACATTGACCCTTGATCCACTTCGCTTCATACTAGAAGCCATTAACAAGCCCGCCGCCATAGTGCGACCCAGTGCTGCCGTTGCCACATAGGAGAGCTTGTGTCGCTGCCGTGCTTCTTCTGTTAAACGTGTGGTGATCACACCTACGGCACGAATTCCACCTTCGGCTGCTGTTGCACGAATTAACTGATCCGCCATGAATAACCTTACATTTCTTAACAAGTTCACTTTTTCTATTCTAAGTTCTCTGCTGCAAGAAAAGTAACGTAGTGGGGTGTCACGTAAATAAACGGCTGTTATTGGTCATTGCTCACTTTTACTGAGCGTATCCTCCGCTAACGCGCAGCGTCTCGTAGAGAAGTCGTTGGCGCAGGGTCTCGTAGAGAAGTCGTTGGCGTAGCCTCTCGTAGAGAAGTATTTATCATTAGTTATTTCCAAAGGACAAAGGACTAATGACAAAGACTATTTGCAATATTAGAAATAGCGATGTCTCACTTTTAGGCAATCTTAGAAAAATGCTAGGTAATTTTCAACAAAGTCAACTGCGAATCGAAATTGAAGCGTCAACAGATGCAATTCGTGACAGTCTGCTGCATCCGGTACAACTAGAAAAATGGCTCTTAGGACAACGCTTTGCGCCAGGAATGCCAGAAGAACTACTTCCGGGATTTCAGTTTACTACCTGGACTGGGCCAGTCTCAATTCATCATCAAGTAGACGTTGTAAAATCCAACTGTCTCCGTTTGCTACTCAGTGGAGGTATTGACGGGTTTCATGAATGGTATTGGGGAGAAGGTTGGGTGCAATCCCGCTTGGAAGGAGTTTCACTTTTGCCCTTGAATTTGGGTCAAACCTTGAGTCTGTTGAGCTTGCGTCAATTTCTGGCAACTCAAGGAGGTTGAATCGACTGAATGTGAAGAGATTGGGAATTGGGGTATGGGGCACAAGAGGCAGAGGGGAAGAGAGCAGGGAGCAGAGGGGAAAGAGCTAATTTTTATTCTGCCCTTGCCCATGACCCTTGCTCCCTGCTCCCCGGCTTCTTTTCTTAGTCTGTATGTCCTTATTCCCCAGTTCAAGGATCAGAAATAATACCTGCAATAATTTTTACCAGGACAGATAAATATTCTGGAACTTGATAGCGTTTCTGGTCTTGAGCCACCTGACGATTCGCACGATGATAAAGTCCAAAATGCCAGTCTTCACAAGTCGTAACTGCTTCATATAGAAGTTCAGATATAGATTTAGTCCATTGGTCAAGTGCTATGAATTCAACAGCGAGTTGAGTAAAACCTCGAACTAAATCTGATTGTTTAGCTTCAATGACTAATAAATTTTGAGGCGCTGCAATCAATATAGTAGTCGAGAGTCCCTTTCAGATAATCGTTGATAGCAATAGAATATTCTATATTGAGTCTCTTAAGTCTCTGATTAGTTAAATAACATACTTCAATTTACCTGATTCTAATTCGGCTTTACCACCAACACCGAACAATTAGCTTCTTCCACAACTTGACTGCTAACAGAACGCTGGACAATTCGTTTCATCCCAATCAATCCCCGACTACCAATTATAATTAAGTTAGCTTTGTAAATATTGGCAAGACGAATAATCTCTTCGGCAGGATCGCCAGTTACCAATTCTAACTCACTTGGGACTGATAATTTTTCCTGATAGGATTGCAGCTGTTTTTCCAGTTGAAAATAAGAAAAGGTTGGGGACTCCGGCTGAGGACGATCGGCAGGTATTTCCATTTCAGACTCTGGTGTAGGAAATACATGACAGAGAATAACCTTGGCATCTTTTGATAACACCAAATTATCTAAACTCTGAATTACTCGTTCTCCCATTTCCGAACCGTCCAGAGCTATCAAAATATTCTTTAGCACTGCTCTCGTCTCCTATAAGAGTAGACCCCGTTACATAAGTATGTAGTAAAACTTGTTAGCAGCTACACTAAATTATTTTTATATTTGCCTACTTAGTATATATTTTCAAGGTTATGCGATGAATTGGTTTCACCCAAATTTGACGCTAGTACATTGTAGTAAGATATTTTCGCCAGTCATTTGGGGACGCTAAGGCTTACTAACATAATCAGTAAGTAAAATACAATAGGCGGGCAATGTCTAGTAGATGCCCGCCATAACCCTGAAAGCAGGGTAGCAAATGCTTTATTTGCTACCTATAAAGTGACTTTTGTCAACAGTCTTAAACAAAATTAACCATTCCAAATCACTCCTCTTGCTGAATTCGGCGGCGGAC
The DNA here is from genome assembly GCF_000020025.1 of Nostoc punctiforme PCC 73102. Taxonomy (GTDB): domain Bacteria; phylum Cyanobacteriota; class Cyanobacteriia; order Cyanobacteriales; family Nostocaceae; genus Nostoc; species Nostoc punctiforme. The sequence continues at coordinate 6,167,443 of NC_010628.1, forward strand.
TGAATCAGCATGAGAAGGTAAACCTTCTGCTGTTGCTAGCACATCAATAGCACCAGCCACATTTTGCAGCGCAGTTTGGGAGTATTGAATAATACTGGAATGTTTGAGGAAAGTTTCTACCCCTAACGCCGAAGCATAGCGGGCAGCGCCAGAAGTTGGCAAGGTGTGGTTAGGCCCTGCCAAATAGTCTCCTACAGCTTCTGGTGTGGAGTAACCCAAAAAGATTGCCCCAGCGTGGCGAATCTCTGGTAGGAGTGCCCAAGGGTCTTTTACTTCTAATTCCAGGTGTTCAGGGGCAAATTCATTTGAGAGTTCTGCTGCTGCTTGGAGCGATTCCACAAGGACAATCAACCCATAATGAGCGATCGCTTTTTCTGTGTCTATTCGCCGTGGATGATCCACTAGCTGTCTTTCCAAGGCTACTTGCACGTTTTTCGCCAAAGCCGCATCTGTTGTCAGCAAGATTGCTGCCGCCATTGGATCGTGTTCGGCTTGGGCTAGCAAGTCAGCAGCTACATGCACCGCATTTGCGCTTTCATCGGCAATCACCAGCACTTCACTGGGGCCTGCCAAAGAATCAATACCGACGGTGCCATATACAAGTTTTTTCGCAAGGGTGACATAAATGTTACCAGGGCCAGTAATCACATTGACTTTCGGAATTGTTTCTGTGCCATAGGCTAAAGCAGCGATCGCTTGTGCGCCCCCAATGCGATAAATTTCTTGCACTCCTGCTTCTTGGGCAGCTACTAAGACTGCTGGGTTAATTACACCCCCTGGACCTGGTGGTGTCACCATCACTATATGAGGTACAGCAGCAACATGAGCGGGAATTGCATTCATCAGCACTGTACTAGGATAGGCGGCGCGACCACCAGGTACATACAGCCCCGCTCGGTCTACAGGGGTGTAGCGTTTGCCCAGTACTACTTCATCGTCGCCAAAGTGTACCCAGCTTTTTGGTACTCGCTGACGATGAAACGCTTCAATTTGGCGGCAAGCTAGCCGAACTGCGCCCAACAACTCCTTTGACACCTGCTGATAGGCTGCATCTAGTTCCGAGCCTGTAACTCGGAGTTCTTCTGCTTTCAGGGTTTGTTTGTCAAATTCGGCTGTGTAATGCAATACAGCTTTATCGCCTTGGCGCTTCACTGCTTGCAAAACTTCCCGCACCGTTGCTTCTTTGTGAAGCACCTGTTCGTCATGGGTGCGATCGCAGATCCGTTGCAGTTCTGCTCTAACGTCTGCCTGCTGAGTAATGATTCGCAGCATGGAGTAAGGACAATGCCAAAATTATAATATTCACACCTGAGATTTAGTATTGCTCTTGACCCACTGGGGTGTGCAAGCTGACTCTAATTCTCTTCTCTAGCTTAACCTGGATTTTTTTGATACTCTCAAGGTTGCCAGCAGATGGTTTGCTTGAGAAGGCGACTTAATTGCTCAGTCCGACAATCCTTAACAGAATAGCGGCAGGATGTGGGTGTCCCATTTCCCATTACCCTTATGCCCTTTCCTTCACTCCTTGCGGGGTTCAGGTGGAGTGTTTGCACATCCAAGCCCCCAGATTTACAGGGGGTAGGGTCTGAGTATAATTTTTACTTATTTTTCTAACTTCTCAGTAGTTTTCATCTGTACAGACACGATATGTATCGCTTCTATACTTTGATAACCCCTGAAATTTAGCTGTTTACAGTTCTTTGCCTCTGACAATACATCCTAAAATTTAGGAAAGATTACATTGGCAATCACAGCGCTTTCTCAGGTAGTGGTGAGTTAGGGTAACAGTTTTATTTTGATATAGCTTATTTTAACGCATTTCCTAAATTGACGACACACTCAATTGCGGACTGGAGAGATTTAGAAAGCAGGGGAAGCAGAACTATTGTCCAATGGCAGGTTTTTTTTAGGAAATTCTAACATTGGCAATTTGGATGCTATATTAGTAAGTCTAGTAGTGTGTGTACATATTAATAGTATTTTTGGAATTGACTGTGGCGAATACAAAGTCTGCTCTCAAGCGTGCCCAAATCGCAGAACGTAACCGACTGCGTAACAAAGCTTACAAATCAGCAGTTAAGACGCTGATGAAGAAATACTCTAATGCTGTAGCTGTCTATGCAGCTAATCCTACCCCAGAATTACAAGAAGAAGCACAGGCTCGATTATCCGAAGCTTACGGCAAAATCGATAAAGCAGTCAAACGGGGTGTCCTTCACCCCAACAATGGGGCAAGGAAAAAGTCGAGATTGGCTCATAAACTAAAGCCCATCACTCAAACAGCAGCTGAATAGTCATTGTTGAGCCAGTGCGATCTTTTAACTGAGTGAGTCACTAGGTTACAAATTTTCTGAAGCTGTAGTAATTAATTGGCGTAAAACGCCAGTTGCTCATCCAAAGCTAGTGTAATTTTGAAGGTTTTCAGACCACATTTGCTCTATGCCTTTTAACCCGTTTACAGCAGGGTTGCACCATGAGTAACTGGTTTTGTTTATGCCGATGAAAACAAGTGACGGGCGTGGTTTACCTCTGGAAAATTTGGCGATGATCGCTTAGTGGCTACCACAGGAGAAAAATTCACCCGAAGGATGATTTGTCCTTAGTCGCGATTGGGGCTAACAATTTTATGACTAACGACAAAGAACAAAGAATGCAACTAGTAGACACGCACGTTCATCTCAACTTTGATACTTTTCAGCCGGATTTAGCAACAGTGCGATCGCGGTGGCAAGAAGCAGGAGTAGTGCGTTTAGTACATTCTTGTGTTCACCCAGGTGAGTTTTCCACCATTCAATCCATAGCACACCAGTTTCCTGAAATCAGCTTTGCGGTGGGATTGCACCCTCTAGATGCTGAGAAATGGAATAGCGAAACAGCCGAGAAAATCAAAACTTTAGCGAGTTCTGACTCGAATGTAGTAGCAATTGGGGAAATGGGGCTGGATTTTTACAAAGCTGATAACTATGAGCATCAGCTTTTGGTATTTGAGTCACAGTTAGCGATCGCATCTGAACTCAACTTACCAGTGATTATCCACTGCCGCGATGCTGCTGTGGCAACCAGAGAAGTTTTGCAAAAATGGCGGGAACTTAAGGGAGAAAGAGTGCGGGGTGTTATGCATTGCTGGGGAGGAACGCCAGAAGAAACCCAATGGTTTCTTGATTTAGGCTTCTACATCAGCTTTAGTGGGACGGTAACGTTCAAAAATGCCAAAGCAATCCAATCATCAGCTGCGATTGTGAGTAGCGATCGCCTACTGATTGAAACAGACTGCCCATTTCTCGCCCCAGTTCCTAAACGCGGACAGAGGCGTAACGAGCCTGCCTACGTACTTTATGTAGCCGAGCAAGTAGCTAAACTGCGTCAAGAAACGGTAGAAGCGATCGCCCATCAAACCACCAAAAATGCCTGTGAATTGTTTGGTCTGTCAATCTAAAGTGGGCTTTAATCTCTCTTATTCAGTTGTGCTAAAAAAATAAAACTCTAGGGGGACAAAAATATGCTAATATTATTCCCTCAAAAACATTTTGCGTGCGTCATAATGATAAAGGAAGGAACCTAAAATTTCTGAGCCTAATTTTCAGTGATGTTATCGGCTTGGCCATCCTCCAAATCTCTACAAGCGGATGCTCTCCACACATGACTAACCTTGCCAAACCAGGTTGAGCTAGAGTTTTTTTGCACAACATCGGCTTCTGTGTATTTAACCTATACAAAATCCTTAAACGAAATTGCCTTGTGAGTACAATCCAGCAAAACGAAGTAATTCTGATTCAAAGCCGACAAGTGCGGATCGTTCCCTCAGTCTTAGGATATCTAAGATATCGCTGAGAGTATAAATAGCCGGGTGGATTTAAAACACACCGTCTAGAGCTGCGTCAGCAAATTAACGCGCTTTTTGGAGGGGAAATGAAGAACGTAGATAAAACTCAGGAATATCTCAACTGTATATTCTTCTTAAATCAAGACTATAGTGAGTTTTTGGTGTCTGAGTACCCGATTAGGGGCAATTATCCCCTTGTCCAAATTGCTCATTCCAGCTTTAATCGCTGCGTTTGCCCACACCTGTAAATAGCAAGTGTGTCAAAAGTTCCCAAACAACTAAGGACACTGACTAGCAGTGGGAAGCGTCAAACAGCAGTGTCCAAGGAAAAATTTTACCAGGTTGACAAAGGAAGAGGCATGACTAAAGAAACATACATGGAACCCGCCTTTCTGTTGCCCGACTTGATTGAAATCCAGCGATCGAGCTTTCGCTGGTTTTTGGAAGAAGGGCTGATAGAAGAACTTAACTCCTTTAGTCCTATTACAGATTATACGGGCAAATTAGAATTGCACTTTTTGGGTCATAACTACAAACTCAAGGAGCCAAAGTATAGCGTCGAAGAAGCCAAGCGGCGGGATAGTACTTATGCCGTCCAAATGTATGTTCCCACACGGTTGATTAATAAGGAAACCGGGGAAATCAAAGAGCAAGAGGTATTCATTGGTGACTTGCCTTTGATGACCGATCGCGGCACGTTTATTATTAACGGAGCCGAACGGGTAATTGTCAACCAAATCGTGCGATCGCCAGGCGTTTATTACAAATCAGAAATCGACAAAAACGGGCGACGTACTTATTCAGCTAGCTTAATTCCCAACCGGGGAGCATGGCTGAAATTTGAAACAGACCGTAACGATTTGGTGTGGGTACGTATCGACAAAACCCGCAAACTCTCAGCGCAGGTACTACTAAAAGCTTTAGGGTTATCAGACAACGAAATCTTTGATGCCTTACGCCACCCCGAATATTTCCAAAAAACCATCGAAAAAGAAGGGCAATTTTCTGAAGAAGAAGCCCTGATGGAGTTATATCGGAAACTGCGTCCTGGTGAACCACCTACGGTCCTAGGTGGACAACAACTGCTAGACTCTCGTTTCTTTGACCCGAAACGTTATGACCTTGGTCGCGTCGGACGGTACAAACTCAACAAGAAATTGCGCCTTTCAGTCCCAGACACCATGCGGGTGTTGACTGCTGGCGATATTTTGGCAGCCGTAGATTACCTAATTAACCTAGAATATGACATCGGTAATATCGATGACATTGACCACTTAGGCAACCGTCGGGTAAGAAGCGTCGGTGAATTACTGCAAAACCAAGTGCGGGTAGGCTTAAACCGTTTAGAGAGAATTATTCGGGAACGGATGACCGTATCCGATGCCGAAGTGCTAACTCCCGCTTCCTTGGTGAACCCCAAACCATTGGTAGCAGCAATTAAAGAATTCTTTGGTTCCAGCCAGTTAAGTCAGTTCATGGATCAAACCAATCCTCTCGCCGAACTGACCCACAAACGCCGTCTGAGCGCCCTTGGCCCTGGTGGTTTAACCCGCGAACGCGCTGGTTTTGCCGTGCGGGATATTCACCCTAGTCACTATGGGCGTATTTGCCCCATTGAGACACCAGAAGGTCCTAACGCCGGATTGATTGGCTCCTTAGCAACCCATGCGCGGGTTAACCTGTACGGCTTCCTCGAAACACCATTTAGACCTGTGGAAAATGGGCGAGTTAGATTTGATCTGCCTCCAGCCTACATGACAGCCGATGAAGAAGACGACCTGCGGGTTGCTCCGGGAGATATTCCTGTAGATGAAACCGGGCACATTATTGGGCCACTAGTGCCAGTCCGTTATCGTCAAGAATTTTCCACCACAACACCAGAACAGGTGGACTACGTAGCAGTATCTCCCGTACAGATTGTGTCGGTAGCAACCAGCATGATTCCCTTCTTGGAGCATGATGACGCTAACCGAGCGCTGATGGGATCGAACATGCAACGGCAAGCAGTACCCCTGCTAAAACCAGAACGTCCTCTGGTGGGTACTGGTTTGGAAGCACAAGGAGCAAGAGACTCCGGGATGGTAATTGTATCGCGTACCGATGGCGATGTTACTTATGTGGATGCCACGGAAATTCGCGTCCGTCCTAAACCTAATACCCCAGAAATTAAGTACACCCTTTCAAAGTACCAACGTTCCAACCAAGACACCTGTTTAAATCAGAAACCTCTCGTCCGCATTGGTGAACGGGTTGTTGCTGGTCAGGTATTGGCTGATGGCTCCTCCACCGAAGGCGGTGAATTGGCGCTAGGACAAAATATCGTCGTTGCCTATATGCCTTGGGAAGGCTACAACTACGAAGATGCGATTTTAATCTCTGAAAGACTGGTGCAGGATGATGTCTACACCTCAATTCACATTGAAAAATATGAAATTGAAGCTAGACAAACCAAACTAGGGCCAGAAGAAATTACCAGAGAAATTCCCAATGTCGGGGAAGATGCCTTGCGTCAGTTGGATGAACAAGGAATCATTCGTATAGGGGCATGGGTAGAAGCTGGAGATATCTTGGTGGGTAAGGTAACACCCAAAGGTGAATCTGACCAACCACCAGAAGAAAAACTATTGCGGGCGATCTTCGGTGAAAAAGCGCGGGATGTCCGGGATAATTCCCTACGAGTACCAAATGGTGAAAAAGGTCGTGTAGTTGATGTACGCTTGTTTACTCGTGAACAAGGCGATGAACTGCCACCAGGAGCCAATATGGTAGTCCGGGTGTACGTTGCCCAAAAACGCAAAATCCAAGTTGGCGACAAAATGGCAGGACGGCACGGTAATAAAGGGATTATTTCTCGGATATTACCGGCGGAAGATATGCCTTATTTGCCCGATGGTTCACCAGTGGACATTGTACTCAACCCCTTGGGTGTACCCAGCCGGATGAACGTCGGACAAGTATTTGAGTGCCTCTTGGGTTGGGCTGGTCAAACCTTGGGAGTGCGATTTAAGATTACTCCCTTTGATGAAATGTACGGGGAAGAGTCATCTCGCCGAATCGTGCATGGCAAATTGCAAGAAGCACGAGACGAAACAGGGAAAGACTGGGTATATAACCCAGATAACCCAGGCAAAATCATGGTGTATGACGGTCGTACAGGTGAACCCTTTGACCGAGCAATTACCATCGGTGTGGCTTACATGCTGAAGCTGGTGCATTTGGTGGATGATAAGATCCACGCCCGTTCCACAGGCCCATACTCACTCGTGACTCAGCAACCCTTGGGTGGTAAAGCACAACAAGGTGGTCAGAGATTTGGAGAAATGGAAGTGTGGGCATTGGAAGCCTTTGGTGCAGCTTACACTTTACAGGAATTGCTCACAGTTAAATCTGACGATATGCAAGGACGGAATGAAGCGTTAAATGCGATCGTTAAAGGTAAGGCAATTCCTCGGCCTGGAACTCCAGAATCATTTAAGGTGCTAATGCGCGAGTTGCAATCATTAGGGTTAGATATTGCTGTACACAAGGTAGAAACCCAAGCAGACGGCAGTTCCCTAGATGTGGAAGTCGATTTGATGGCAGACCAATCAGCCCGTCGCACACCTCCTCGACCAACTTATGAATCTCTTTCCCGCGAATCGCTGGAAGATGACGAATAAGAATTAGAGAATCGGGCATCGGGCATAGGGAATGGGAAAAATTCCCAATGCCCCGTTCCCAATGTTGTAAAACTAAATATACTCAAAACTCATAACTCGAAACTCAGCACTTAAGTATGAGACCTGCCCAAACTAATCAGTTTGACTACGTAAAAATCGGCTTGGCTTCCCCCGAACGCATTCGGCAGTGGGGCGAAAGAACATTGCCTAATGGTCAAGTAGTCGGTGAAGTTACCAAGCCAGAGACGATTAATTACCGAACTCTCAAGCCAGAAATGGATGGCTTGTTTTGTGAACGCATCTTTGGCCCCGCGAAAGATTGGGAATGCCATTGTGGTAAGTATAAAAGAGTTCGTCACAGAGGCATTGTCTGTGAGCGCTGTGGGGTAGAAGTCACCGAGTCACGGGTGCGCCGCCACCGTATGGGCTATATTAAACTCGCTGCACCAGTAGCTCACGTCTGGTATCTCAAAGGCATTCCTAGCTATATTTCCATCCTGTTGGATATGCCATTGCGGGATGTCGAGCAGATTGTCTATTTCAACTCTTATGTTGTCCTGAGTCCAGGTAATGCCGAAACTTTAACTTACAAACAGCTACTGAGTGAAGACCAGTGGTTGGAAATAGAAGACCAAATTTATAGCGAAGATTCTGTGCTGCAAGGCGTAGAGGTAGGTATTGGGGCTGAAGCGCTGTTGCGTTTGCTTGCCGATATCAATTTGGAACAAGAAGCGGAAAGCCTACGCGAAGAAATTGGCAACGCCAAGGGACAAAAGAGAGCCAAGCTAATTAAGCGACTGCGGGTAATTGACAACTTTATCGCTACTGGTTCTAAACCAGAGTGGATGGTAATGGCAGTTATTCCCGTTATTCCCCCCGACTTGCGCCCAATGGTGCAACTAGATGGCGGACGGTTTGCCACCAGCGATTTAAATGATTTGTATCGGCGGGTAATTAACCGCAACAATCGTTTGGCACGCTTGCAAGAAATTTTGGCACCAGAGATTATCGTGCGGAACGAAAAGCGGATGCTGCAAGAAGCAGTGGATGCTTTGATTGACAATGGTCGTCGGGGACGCACTGTGGTAGGGGCAAATAACCGACCCCTGAAATCTTTGTCCGACATTATTGAGGGTAAGCAAGGCCGTTTCCGACAAAACTTGTTAGGTAAACGGGTTGACTACTCTGGACGTTCGGTAATTGTAGTCGGGCCAAAGCTGAAAATTCACCAGTGCGGTTTGCCTAGAGAAATGGCAATTGAGCTATTTCAGCCATTTGTGATTAACCGCCTGATTCGTAGCGGCATGGTAAATAACATCAAAGCTGCGAAAAAGCTGATATCCCGCAACGATCCCAGTGTTTGGGATGTGCTGGAAGAGGTAATTGAAGGACACCCTGTAATGCTAAATCGGGCACCAACGTTGCACCGTTTGGGTATTCAGTCTTTTGAACCAATTTTAGTAGAAGGTAGAGCGATTCAACTTCATCCTCTGGTGTGTCCAGCCTTTAACGCCGACTTTGACGGCGACCAAATGGCGGTACACGTCCCTCTGTCATTAGAAAGTCAGGCTGAAGCGCGGTTGTTGATGTTGGCTTCTAACAATATTTTGTCACCAGCCACGGGTAAACCCATCATCACGCCTAGCCAAGATATGGTGTTGGGAGCCTATTATTTAACAGCAGAAAATCCCGGTGCGACAAAAGGGGCAGGAAATTACTTTTCTTCGCTAGAGGATGTAATTATGGCTTTTCAGCAAGATCAAATTGACTTGCACGCCTATATTTACGTAAGGTTTGACGGCGAAATAGAATCAGACCAACCGGATACAGAACCCGTGAAAGTGACGGAAAACGAGGATGGTACCCGCACATTACTCTATAAGTTCCGTCGAGTCAGACAAGACGCTAAGGGCAATGTACTTTCACAGTATATATACACAACTCCTGGCCGCGTTATTTACAACAATGCCATTCAGGAAGCACTAGCAAGTTAATTCGTAATTTCTAATTCGTAATTCGTAATTAAAGAATTAATTACGAATTACGTAGCTTGCTTCTCGCGTTTGGCGAGTATTACGAATTATTAATTATTGATGACTCAGGACTAATGATTAATGACTAACGAAAAAATGATTTTTCGCAATCGCGTGGTTGACAAAGGTCAACTGAGAAATTTAATTTCTTGGGCTTTTACGAATTATGGTACAGCGCGAACCGCAGTGATGGCGGACAAATTGAAAGATTTGGGATTTCGCTATGCTACCAAAGCAGGGGTTTCCATCAGTGTAGATGACTTGATGATACCACCAACTAAGCGATTACTCTTAGAAGCAGCCGAGGAAGAAATTCGCGCTACTGAAACCCGTTATCAACGGGGAGAAATCACTGAAGTAGAACGCTTTCAAAAGGTAATCGATACTTGGAATGGTACCAGTGAAGCTTTGAAAGATGAAGTAGTCGTTCACTTCAAGAAGACTAATCCCCTAAACTCCGTATACATGATGGCGTTCTCCGGGGCACGGGGTAACATCTCACAAGTCCGGCAGTTGGTGGGGATGCGGGGACTGATGGCAGATCCTCAAGGGGAAATTATCGATTTACCTATCAAAACCAACTTCCGTGAAGGGTTAACTGTGACGGAATACATTATTTCGTCTTACGGTGCCAGAAAAGGATTGGTGGATACTGCCTTACGGACGGCTGACTCTGGTTATCTCACCCGCCGATTGGTGGACGTTTCCCAGGATGTAATTATTCGGGAATTTGACTGTGGCACTACCAGAGGTCTTACCATTGGACCAATGACAGAAGGTGCTAAAACCTTGATTCCTCTAGCAACCCGCTTGATGGGACGGGTAATTGGCGAAGATGTGGTGCATCCAGTCACAAAAGAATTGATTGCAGCACGCAATTCGCCAATTCCTGAAGACTTGGCGAAGAAAATTGAAAAGTCTGGGGTGGGAGAAGTTGTGGTGCGATCGCCCCTAACTTGTGAAGCCGCACGTTCTGTCTGTCAACACTGCTACGGCTGGAGTTTGGCACACGCCAAGATGGTGGATTTGGGCGAAGCTGTAGGGATTATTGCTGCCCAAAGTATCGGCGAACCTGGTACTCAGTTAACCATGCGGACATTCCACACTGGTGGGGTGTTTACTGGAGAAGTGGCACAACAAGTTCGTTCCAAAATTGATGGGACTGTCAAACTTCCCCGCAAACTGAAAACCAGAACATATCGTACCCGCCACGGGGAAGATGCCCTCTATGTTGAAGCTAATGGCATCATGCTTTTGGAGCCAACAAAAGTAGGTGATGTTACTCCAGAGAACCAAGAGGTTCATCTTACCCAAGGTTCAACACTATATGTATTTGATGGAAATAAGGTAAAACAAGGTCAGTTGTTGGCAGAGGTTGCCCTTGGTGGACGTACAACTCGGACTAATACAGAAAAAGCAGTTAAAGATGTCGCCTCTGACTTAGCAGGGGAAGTGCAATTTGCCGAAGTTGTTCCAGAACAAAAAACTGACCGTCAAGGTAATACCACAACTACAGCCGCACGCGGTGGTTTGATTTGGATTTTGTCTGGGGAAGTTTACAACTTGCCACCTGGGGCAGAATTGGTGGTGAAAAATGGTGATGCGATCGCTGCTAATGGAGTTTTAGCAGAAACCAAATTAGCCAGTTTACACGGCGGTGTGGTGCGCTTGCCAGAAGCTACCCCAGGTAAGAGTACCAGGGAAATTGAGATTATCACTGCTTCTGTGGTTTTAGACCAAGCAACCGTGACAGTCCAAAGTTCTCAAGGTCGTAATAACTACTTAGTATCTACTGGCAACAACCAGGTATTTAACCTCCGGGCTACACCGGGCACAAAAGTGCAAAATGGTCAAGTAGTAGCTGAGTTAATTGATGACCGCTATCGCACAACCACTGGTGGATTCCTGAAATTTGCTGGTGTAGAAGTCCAGAAAAAAGGCAAAGCCAAGCTGGGCTATGAAGTCGTGCAGGGCGGTACCTTGTTGTGGATTCCTGAAGAAAGCCACGAAGTTAATAAAGATATCTCCTTGCTGTTGGTAGAAGACGGTCAGTTTGTCGAAGCTGGCACCGAAGTCGTGAAAGATATCTTCTGCCAAAACAGTGGTGTGGTAGAAGTGACCCAGAAAAACGACATCCTGCGGGAAGTCGTGGTGAAGCCAGGGGAACTGCTGATGGTTGACGATCCAGAATCAGTCATCGGGAGAGATAACACCTTCATCCAACCTGGTGAGGAATTCCAAGGTAATGTCGCCACGGAATTACGTTATATCCAGTATGTGGAAACACCAGAAGGTCCTGCCCTGTTGAGTCGTCCAGTAGTCGAGTTTGCTGTACCAGATAATCCCGACGTGCCATCTACTACATCGGTAAGTCAACAAACCGGGCGATCGATTCAATTAAGAGCGGTACAGAGACTACCTTACAAAGATTCAGAACGTGTCAAATCTGTTGAAGGTGTAGAACTACTGCGAACCCAGCTAGTGCTAGAAATTGAGCAAGAGGGCGAACAAGACCATAATGCTTCTCCACTAGCAGCAGATATTGAATTAGTAGAGGATACTGAAAATCCAGAAGTTCAACGTTTACAACTGGTAATTTTGGAATCCTTGGTAATTCGTCGAGACATTACCGCCGATGCCACCCAAGGTAGCACCCAGACCACACTTGAGGTATACGATGGGTTAACCATCGCCCCAGGTTCTGTAGTCGCACGTACCCAAATCTTGTGTAAAGAAGGTGGGGAAGTACGAGGCGTCCGCAAAGGAACCGAAAACGTGCGTCGCTGCTTAGTGTTGCGCGACGTTGACAGGCTCACCATTAATACTAGTACTCAGCCAAAAGTGAAAGTGGGTGACTTGCTAGTAGAAGGTACAGAAGTTGCTCCTGGAGTTTTTGCCCCAGAATCAGGACAGGTAGTAGATATTAAAAATGCCGCTGCTGCATCTGGTGGAGAATCAGCTCTGAGTACTAAAAACTACGTTATTACTACCCGCATTGGTCGTCCTTATCGAGTCAGCCCTGGTGCTGTGTTGCAGATAGAAGACGGCGATTTGGTACAACGGGGTGATAACTTGGTGTTGCTGGTGTTTGAACGCGCCAAAACCGGAGATATCATTCAAGGTTTGCCCCGGATTGAGGAACTACTTGAAGCTCGTAAACCGAAAGAAGCCTGTATTTTATGTCGTCGGGGCGGAGAAGTTAAGGTAGTTTACGCTGAAAGTGGTGATGAAGCGATCGCTATTAAGGTCGTAGAATCAAATGGCGTGGTGACAGATTATCCTCTGGGCCCTGGACAGAACTTGATTGTGCCAGATGGATCAATAGTATTAGCGGGACAACCCTTAACTGATGGTCCATCGAATCCCCACGAAATTTTGGAAATCTTCTTTAGCCTTGGTTCCGAAGACGGAATCTATGCTTGTGCTAGCCTTGCCTTGCAGAAGGTACAGACATTCTTAGTGAATGAAGTGCAAATGGTGTATCAGTCTCAAGGGATTGATATTTCCGATAAGCACATTGAAGTAATTGTTCGCCAGATGACCAACAAGGTCAGGATTGATGATGGTGGTGACACCACCATGCTCCCCGGCGAATTGGTAGAACTGCGCCAAGTTGAGCAGGTGAACGAAGCTATGGCAATTACAGGCGGTGCGAGGGCACAGTATACCCCAGTATTGTTAGGTATCACCAAAGCATCGTTGAACACTGACAGCTTCATTTCAGCAGCATCCTTCCAAGAGACAACACGGGTACTTACCGAAGCAGCTATTGAAGGTAAATCTGACTGGCTGCGCGGGTTAAAGGAAAACGTGATTATCGGCCGATTGATTCCGGCTGGTACTGGGTACAATACCTATGAAGAACCCGGTGCGATCGATGATTATGCTGCTGAGATTAGCAGTAGTGTCTTGGATGAAGTTGATGATCCTCTGGATATGGTCTTAGATGACCGCACAGCTCGTACCTATAATTTAGATTCTCCGACTCTTGGGGAATCTGGTTTTGGTAGCAGACGTGCAGAGAGGTCAGTTCTAGATGATGAAGATGAATTAATCGCCGATGAAGTCGTAGACGACGACGATTTCGAGGAAGAAGAGGAAGACGACGAGGATGATTTCGACGACGAATAGAAACTTGAAATTTCGCGTCTCTATTAAAATGTAAAAAGTAAAAAGGCAAAAGAAATTTTCTTTTGCCTTTTTATTTTGCTTTATAAAAACACATTTTTAAATCCTCAATGTTCTGGTTTCTGGCTTTTAAGCTAGTAGTCAGTCAATTACAGCGATTCAAAAGTAACATCCTCATAGAAATCTGCAACAGCACACCGAAAATCCACACTTGCCAGATGAATTATATCTTCTTTTCCATAAGGATAAAGTACCCATTGGCTCTCTGGGTTACGGCGAAAACACTCAACATTTAATCGAGTTTGACTTATAAGTACATATTCCTGAAGTGATTCCATCTGTCGGTAGTCAGCAAATTTATCACCTCGGTCAAAGGCTTCTGTTGTCGGAGATAGTACTTCTACAATTAAGCAGGGATAACGCAGAAAGTTGTTAAAAGCTCTATCTCGTTGGTCACAACTTACTGTAACATCGGGATAGTAATAGACATTAATCGACTCAATATGTACTTTAGTGTCTGAGATATAAGCCTGACAACCACTCCCGCGCAAATGATTTCTTAGCATTGAAGCAATATTAAGAGAAATAATGACATGAGCATTACTTGCTCCTGCCATTGCATAAACCTGTCCCTGTCTATATTCATGCTTTATAGGACTAGTTTCTTCTCCTTTGAGATAATCTTCTGGAGAAATATAGCTAGAATTTGGAGTTGCAACCATCTGTAATGACCTTGTGTGATGTCTTATATCTAGTTTAAAAGAAGCTTGACGGCTAAATTATTAAGCCAGAGTTGTCAGAAATTGCTAGTGTATCCATATATTTGCATAACTTATTTTAGGAAGCTTTAGGAGAAATTAACAAAATTTAAGTTGCATAATCAGGGCGGGCAGGATGCCCACCCCACAAGATATTGAGAAAATTTTAATATGCAAATTAGATGTTTTTTAAGTAGGTTGGCGCAATTAAAGCTAATTGGCAAGGGCTGTCATTTGTCCTTTGTCATTGGTCATTAGGAATTTAAGACTATTTACGTTCCGTAACATAATTTGGTTTATTTCTACCAACTTACTTAGTTTAATAGGTAATTGGTAATTGGAGGAAAGCTATACCAATTACCCATCATTTATTACCGACTTTCTGCCTGAGTTGACACTGTTAATACTTGCGGTGGTGTGGCATCTGGTGGATAGAGAAAGTCTACTTCTACTAATGAGCGATCGCCAGCTTTCATATTTAATGAAACTAAGGGTTCTCCTGGTTGACCTCTCTTTTGTACTAAATGCACAAACTGAGTTTGCGGCTGATTTTGCTCATCTTTGTAACGTACCCGCACTGTCCCTCGGAAGAATACTTCACGGGCTGGTGTACTCAGAAAGCGTAACCCTGGTTTGACTAACTGATTCTCCTTCAGTGGGGTTTGTATGGACACACTGACAGTTTGAGGACTTTGAGTATTGTTGTATAACGGCAACTTGAGATTATATTGAATTCCATAGTTGCCATGAGCGCGATATGCGGTGTCAGGATAGCGCACCAGCATAGTAGCACTTTGAATTTGACCAGTTCCTAATGTACCGCCATGCAGGGTACTCAGGGCGTAGGAAAACACTTGACCAGGCTGGGGAATAGTTAGATACCTAGCTTTAGGATTGTCTACTAATAAGGCTCTCCATCGTGAACCACTGGCCACTCCAGCAACACGCCCATAAATTCTTGGCTTGCCAGTTTCCTCTAGGGGAGTGGGCGCTTTATCCCGTGACCCAGCCAAATCACCATTATCTAGTAAATTCTGCCACTCTTCTAAAGTAGGCGATCGCTCACTGCCATCAGGATTCACCCGTGCAAACATCGCTAGGCTAGCTGCATAGACGGTGCCATTACTTTGCAATCGGATCAATGTCGAACGACCATTCAGAGGTGGTGTCAATCCCTGCACAGGAATTGGTAAATTTAGTAACATCCGACTTTGCTTTGCTGGAATCTCAAT
Source organism: Nostoc punctiforme PCC 73102 (assembly GCF_000020025.1). Classification (GTDB taxonomy): domain Bacteria; phylum Cyanobacteriota; class Cyanobacteriia; order Cyanobacteriales; family Nostocaceae; genus Nostoc; species Nostoc punctiforme. Next base: position 6,183,076 of record NC_010628.1, read on the forward strand.
TTGGGCAGGGAAAATCTCTTGTCGTCGTCCCCGCAGTACATCAGACATGACGCGATCGCCTGGGCCAGCAAAAATTGTCCCTAAAGGATTTTGGCTAAAAGATGGTAATTGAATAAATGGTGCATCCGGTTGACTCAAATAACTCGCCGCTTGCCAAATATTCACCTTTACTGCTTCCGAACTAGGGTTGTGCAAAATTATCCCTAAATAGAGCGAGCGCAAATTCTCTGATGGTTCAGCCCTAGCAACGTGATGGGCAAAAATATCAAATCGTCCCCGAAAGGGAAAATTCAGATGCGCTGTTGGCACTTTTTTGCCATCTGGTGGAAAAGTGGAGAGTAAAATTCCTTCTTGCAACACCAATTCTGGACTATTACTGTTAAAAGTTGGCACTGTATCCAATTGACCTGGTAAAGGACGTACTTCTTGTGTTTGTACGACTTCTTCAGGTGGTGGTGTCGCAGGAGTTGATTGAGCAATTGGGAAAATTAGTAACAATGGCAACATATACTTAGATATTTCTTTCACCATACAGACATTAACAAATTGATGAAAGTGCCAGTTTGTTAATAATTAATACGAAATCTGCAAGAATTTCCATCAATTTTTTTTGATTTAGAACCGGAATGTGAGTAAAAAGACAACGGATCGTAAGTTGATTTTGGTCTAAGTAGTCCAAGCCTAAATAGTAAAAACAAATTGACCACAGTCGTGGCTAATCTGAATTGATGCTTCTTTCGCCACTAATTTTTCTATATCAACTCCTAATTTCTCCACAGCTAGCAAATGCTTCCACACTTAATTGTGTAAGGATTGCAGCCTGCTCACAACAGATGATGTCTTCAGGTTGAATTGCATTGATTTTTTCCATTACCTGAGTATTGGCAAGTTGGACATCTACGGGTAACTGGCGTAAAAAACTCAAGTCATCTGGTATCAGATCGAGTTTGGTAACTTCAAGTAATAAATCATCAGAAGAATTTTGACTGTCGATCTTTTAGGCAAATGTCAAAAGAAGTTAATAGAATTCTTTTCTTCATAACAAATATTATTTAGAATAGAAAAACCCTCCATTAATCAATTTACAAGGAGCAGGTAAATGCCAGTAATTGCGGTCGTAGACTACGAGATGGGAAATTTGCACTCAGTCTGTAAAGGGTTGGAAAAAGCTGGGGCAACTCCTAATGTTACTTATTCTCCAAAGGAATTAGAGCAGGCAGATGCAATAGTTCTGCCAGGAGTGGGAGCATTTGATCCAGCAGTACAACACCTGCGAGCGCGTGGTTTGGAACAACCTATTAAAGATGCGATCGCATCTGGTAAACCTTTTTTGGGAATTTGTTTAGGATTGCAAATTCTCTTTGAATCAAGTGCAGAAGGTACCCAACCAGGACTAGGAATTATCAAAGGAAAAGTGCGCCGATTTCGTCCAGAACCTGACATCACTATTCCTCACATGGGTTGGAATCAGCTGGAAATGACTCAGGCAAAAAGTATTTTGTGGGAGCATTTGCCGTCCGATCCTTGGGTATATTTTGTCCATTCTTACTATGTTGACCCAATAGACCCGCTAATCCGTGCAGCAACCATCACCCACGGTACTCAAACCGTCACAGCTGCGATCGCTCACGAAAATCTGATGGCAGTTCAATTTCACCCCGAAAAATCATCTAATATTGGATTGCAAATCTTGTCTAATTTTGTTGCTCAAGTCCGTGAAAAAATTCCTGCCTAATCTATTTTTGTCATTTGTTCTTTGTCCTTTGTCTAAAATTAATGACCAATGACTAATGACTAATGACCAATGACTAATAACCAATGAGCCTGAGAATTTACGGTAATCGCCAGCTAAAAACTTTACCAGGAAAAGAAACTAGACCTACCAGTGCGCGGGTAAGAGAGGCAGTCTTTAATATTTGGCAGGGAGAAATTGCAGGTTGTCGCTGGCTAGATTTGTGCGCCGGTACTGGTTCAATGGGCGCAGAGGCTTTGTGTAGAGGAGCTAGCCTAGCAGTGGGAATTGAACAATCCAGCCGAGCCTGTGCCACCATCCAACAAAATTGGCAGCAGGTAGCTAATGCCGACGAGCAAGAATTTCGGGTATTGCGGGGAGATATTACGCAGCAGTTAAAGACTTTATCAGGCAAGCAATTCGATAGAATTTACTTTGATCCACCTTATGCCAGTGGATTGTTCCAACCAGTATTAGAAGCGATCGCTCACTATCAACTTTTAGATCCTAGTGGCGAAATCGCAGTTGAACACGCCTCACAAGGTTGGACACCGCCAGAGATTCCCTCTTGGGAAATTTGCCGCGAGAAGGTTTACGGCAACACATCACTTACTTTCTACAGAATTGTGCAATGAGACGATAAGGAAGTGGAAAAGATAAGGGAGAGAGGGGAGAAAAATTGCTTCTTTGTCCTCCATAGTCCCCTTGTCTCCCCTACTCAGCACGGGCTAAATGCCCCGCTACAGCTAACAAAACTCAACCGCCCAACTGATTGGGGCGCTTGTATTGCTTATAGGCAGCGTAAAACAGTCCGGCGAGGGTGACGAAAACTAGACCAAGGACAATACCTGATAGCAGGGGTTCAACCACTGGAAATCTCCTCTTTGTAATGATTAAATATTCGTTGCCTGTTTTTGATTTTACCAAATTTAGTATGAATCCTGCGTCCTATAGACTTTTTGAAGAGCAACTGCTCAGAAAAAAATAGTCTTCTGTGCTTGCAGACACGATCAAGAACTTTTAAGCTATGTGTAGGAAAAGAAAACTTTTTAGCACACCTAGACTTTCACCGCAAACCTTTTGGATAACCAGATTACCAAACCTGAAATTTTGATTCAGCGCATCGTTTTATTGACGCTGGCCATACTGCTATCAGTCCCTTTGGGCTTTTTTGGTATTCAGTTGGTTCAAGCCTCCGATCCTTATGTCAAGAGTGTTTTATCTCTAACAGGAAACCCAGTTCAAGGACACGCGATCTTTCAAATTAACTGTGCTGGTTGTCATGGTTTGGAAGCAGACGGGCGAGTAGGGCCAAGTTTGCAAGCTGTTTCCAAGCATAAGTCTCAATATGGATTGATTCACCAGGTAATCAGTGGTGAAACCCCGCCAATGCCAAAATTCCAGCCTAGCACCCAAGAAATGGCCGATCTTTTGAGCTATTTAGAGTCGTTGTAGACGTTAAATTTTTCGGGTTGCGGGATACGTACAGCAGATTTCAAGTTGGGTATTGTATACAAGCTAAGTTTCAAAGCCAGGAATAAAGCGTGTTTTACTTCCGTTAGCGTAGCCCATTCTGAATTATGACTCTTAAATTCTGTTGTAAATCCCTTATGGAAAAAGGCAATACATCAAAATGTTACCTTTTTCGATCTTAGAACTTACGCAAAACAACACGTGGTAGGGGCAATACCCTGCGGGAAGCCTCTTCTCTTCTCTACGAGACGCTCCGCGAATGCATCTACATGAATTGCCCCTACCGGAGAATAAAGATTTGGGCTATTTTTTGCGTAAGTCCTGGATCTCAGAAAACTTGTAAGTAGGAAGGCTAAATTAAAGCTTACCTAGATTGGTGGGTTTCGACTCCGCTTAACCCTCGTCTTCTCAGAAATCAGAGCATTGAGCGTCTCGCAGAGAAGTCGAAATGCGTCTTACAAATAATTGCAACTTCCTACTTAACAAATGTTATCGATCTATATTTCCAGAAGCGATCGCATCTAATTTCTTAGGATCGAGTATGATAATCGTCCCACCACGACGATAGCCAATTACTGACTTGAGACTTTTAATTAACCGCACACATTCTTCGTAAGTAATCCCACTGCTGCGAGCCATGCGATAATAAGACAATTTGACCTTTAAACACTCGCCTTGTGGACTTAATTCAGTTCCTGATTCGGCAGCAAAATATTGAATTAATTTGGCAAGGCGAACAATAGCTCTTTCAGAAACTAATCCGTGGACTGTCTCATGTAATTGCTGAATCCGACTGTTAAACACCATCAGCATTCGTAATGCAATTTCAGGGTTTTGTCCAATAGCTTTTAATAAAGCATCTCTCTCTATAGTGATAATTTCACAATCAGATTCAGCAGTTACGGTTGCTGGGGAAATTCCATTGCCTAATAAAGCAGGAGCCGCAAAAATTTCCCCAGCCGCTAAGATGCGGAGAATCGTTTCTTTCCCCGTCATTGCTATTTTGGTAACTTGAATTTCTCCACTGGCAACAGCATAGAGTTTTGTTGGTAAGACATCACCCTCATGGAGAATAATCTCTCCTTTGCGATGGCGTTGCACCTGAGTGTAAGGTTGCAAATTTACTTTGTCTGCTGTTTCTAAACCTGCAAACACAGTAATTTGCGAAAGTTGTTCCAGGGATGCCTGCATGATTAGCCTGATATCGCAAAGGCTGGACGATGATGAATCCAAGGGTTAGCTGCTTCTAATTGTGCTGCTAGGTTGATGAGGGTAGCTTCAGCCGCAGGTTTACCAATTAGTTGCACACTTATGGGTAAACCCTTACTATCAAAACCTACAGGAATTGCGATCGCAGGTTGTCCAGTTGCATTCGCAGGCGGACAAGGGGCAATCCACTCAATAATATTTTGGAATGTCTCTTCTGGACTCAGCGAAGCCCATTCTCCAACGCGGATAGGTGAATGGAGATAAACTGGCAATACCAGCACATCCACGGTATCGAAAAACGCCACAATTTGCCGCGCCACAACTTGCATTTGAGAAACCGCTTGGAGGTATTGGGCAACAGAACCTGTACGTGCAAATAGCCAACGATTTAATGGCTGCAACGCTTCAACAGGAAGCCCTGACGCAGCTACTCCAGCTTGCCAAACGATTTGAAATGGTTCAACTAAACCGCTAAAATCAGGGGATCTCTGTTCAACGTGGTGGCCGAGTTGTTCTAATAACTGGACTGTTTGACGGACACCTTGCTGACAGTTGGCATCAGCTTCTCCCAAAGGAGAAATATTAGTATCAAAGGCAATTCGCAAAGCACCCAATTTTGTCTGAGTGGCAGCGAGAAATGATGGTTCGGGATCTGGCAACCAGTAAGGATCGCCTGTGACATAGCCAGATATAGTATCCAATACGGCAGCAGCATCAGCCACAGTCCGGGCAATGGGGCCGTTGACGGCAATTCCAGCGAGGCGTTCGCCTACGGGTGCTTTACTCACTCTACCCCTGGATGGTTTGAGTCCCACCAAACCACAACAAGCCGCAGGGCCACGAATTGAACCACCGCCATCAGAACCTTGAGCGATCGCACATAATCCTGCTGCTACTGCTGCCGCTGCGCCACCACTGGAACCGCCAGGGGTGTATTCTAAATTCCACGGATTTCTCGCCGGAGGAAAAGCCGTAGGTTCACTGTATGGAAATGAACCTAATTCAGAAGTGGCTGTTTTACCAAGAATAGTAAACCCAGCTTGCTTAATCCGCGTTACAACACCATCATCATAGTTAGGGATATTGTTGAGTAATGCTGGATTTCCATAAGTACAGGTAACATCAGCCACAGCATTGAGGTCTTTAATGGAAATTGGCACACCAAAAAATGGCGGTAGTTCTGAGGTAGTTGTCAATAATTCTGTTTTGGCTTTGGCATCTGCGATCGCTAGTTCTGCCGTCACCGTAAAATAACTTCCTAATTGGGGATTTAATTGCTCAATCCGTTCTAAATATATTTCTACCAACTCTAGGGGGGATACTTCCCGGCGACGAATTAATTGCGCCAACTCTAGTGCTGGGGTAAATGCTAAATCAACTTCATTCATAGGTTAGTGAATGGGTAATTTTGTCTTTCTCTGGGATTTTTAAACTGAAATTGTTACTTTACCAGGATTTACGGGAATTATACATTTTATAGATCCTAAGATTTGTCACTCAACTAGAATGCTTAGTTTAGATGTGTGGTTATGTTCTTACTCCAGCTATTTTAATTGTTTCGCATAAACTTTCGACAAATCCCTAAGAGGTATTTATGGCTAACCTAGAAATACTTGTTAGCGAATTGCCAACACTAATTCAGAATCTAAAACTGACTATTGGCGATTCTAATAAAATCATGGAACAAATTATCTCAATCAATAATGCTCAAGAACAACTACGAAATATTAAAAAATTAATTGCTCAGGAATTGAGATTGGAGAGCGTCAAAAATTCTGCGATCGCTACACTTCCTCGAATAGATACTGTAGCTAGTTTGTTTCTACCTAGTGTTGGATTAGTAGATCCAGCGATCGCAGAAAAATTTGGACATTCAAAAACTAAAATCTCATTAACTGATTTACAATCCAAAATCGATGACTGGATAGAATGGGGTTATTTTTTGCAAGCAATAGCTGCTGATATTCTCAGTGATGATAGTTTAGTCAATCAATTAAATTCTAATATTAATCATCTCAGCTTGTTTGCAAAATTTCAGGTAATTTCTGAAAATTTAAAAATTAACTTAGTCTTTGAAAAATCTCATATTTTAGAAAACCAAATTCAAAAAATTAATAATTACCAAAATGAATTATTACAATTAAAACAGAAGTTAAATTATGTTTTTAATACTATTAAAAATAGTCGTAGCTTATTAAATATTTTACTAGGAGTGTCTGCTTTTTGTGGAAAATCTGGCTTTGCCTTAGAATGGTTAGATGATGACCACGAATTAATTATATCCAGTGACAGTAAATTTCAAGAATTGACCGATATTCTTAATGATTGCGATTGTCTTCAAGAACAAATTGCTGTTTTAATTATTCAGGGTGACACTTTAAGGGAACAGGCAGAACAAGCCCTCAAAAAGATAGAACAAGAAAATCATAATAAAGCAACTATTAGCCAGCATGTAAAAATATTACCAAAGTTTTTGACACCCAAGATAGTACGTTCGGTTTTGATCGTAGTCTCAAGTTTAGTAGTCTTGGGTTTTGGTAGCTGGAAAATTAAAGAACAAAGTCTCCAATGGCAGCAGATGAATCTAAGTTTAACTCAAGAAGCAAGTGCGAATGCTAAGTTTAAATCTGCTCAAAAATTCGGTATGGAGGCTGCTTCTCTAGTTCAAAAACCACCACATCCTCTAAAAGTCTGGCAACAAGCAGAAACTAAATGGCATCAGGCAATAATCTTATTAGATAGTATTTCTCATAAAACATCCGTTTATGACAGGGCAAAGAAGAAATTAGCTTACTATCAGATTAACTATAAATCTATTAGTCAAAGAATCTTAGTAGAAAAGAAAGCTTTAGCAAACTTAGAATCAGCCCAAAAACTAGCAATAGAAGCTAATTTTTTTGCAAATAGTTCACCTTATTCGCTACTATTTCGGCAACAAGCACAATATAAATGGGTGCAAGCAATCAATTTATTACAAGCTATTCCAGAGAGTACATCTGTCTCTGTACAAGCGAAAGAAATGCTTACTATGTATAAAAATAATTATGCCGCTATCAGTCAAATATAGCAGTCCTAACTAAATAATTCGTAGAGAATTAGATACCGCAAGTTTTCACAAATGAGATAGTATTGTTATATGTCAATACAGTTGAGTTAAAAAGAATAGTAGTATATCAACCTTAAAATATTGGGTTCAAAAAATCTAGCAAGTCACAAACAAAACTATTTTATGATTACTCAACCAAACTTACGCCAGTTTTAGTTTTTACCCTTAACCTAAGCGTATTGTGTTATGTGTTGGTTCTCGTTCAGATAAGATATATTCTTAAAAACCAATACAGTTCAGATAAGACCAAAACACTTGTAGAGACGGCAATTTATCGCGTCTAAAAACCCACGATTTTGTACAATTAGCTTAACTGAACTGTATTGGGTTATAACCTACTTTCTTTTTGACTAATGTTTGCGTAAATCCTATATGTGAGAACAACCTAGCTTAAAAAAATAAAGAGGCAAATCGCCATCTTGTGACGCATTACCTCTCTTAACAACAGATAATTACAACTAACAATTACACCTTAGAACGGTCAGTCAAAATCTCATAACCCGTGTCTGTAACTAACACTGTATGCTCAAACTGAGCCGATAAAGAATTATCCACGGTGACTGCTGTCCAACGGTCAGATAATGTCCGGGTGTGTCTAGAACCCGCATTTAAAATTGGCTCAATTGCTAGCGTCATCCCCGCACGGAGTTTAACATTTGGCATCTCGCGGGTACGATAGTTGAAAACTGAAGGTTCTTCGTGCAAGTTACGACCAACGCCGTGTCCAGTGAACTCTTCAACTATACTAAAGCCGTTAGCTTTCACATGGTCTTCAATTGCTCCAGCTAAGTCAAGCAGGTATACACCAGCCTTTACTTGTTCAATGCCCTTAAATAAAGCTTCTTCTGCTACGCGAATTAATTTAGCAGCTTCTTCTGTCACTTCACCGACAGCAATTGAAATGCAAGAATCACCATGAAAGCCTTGGTAATAAGCGCCAGTATCTACTTTTAATACATCCCCTACGCGAATCACTTTTTTAGGGCTAGGAATGCCATGCACTGCTTCATTATTAATGCTGGAGCAGATAGAACCAGGAAAACCGTGATATCCTTTAAAACTCGGTGTTGCACCCATTTCGCGGATGCGTTTTTCTGCGTGAGCGTCCAAATCAGCCGTCGTCATTCCTGGCTTTACTAACTCGGAAATCTCTTTTAAGACAGTTGCCACAATTGCCGATGATTTCCGCATGATTTCAATTTCACGCGGCGATTTAATTTCAATTCCTCGGCGTTGTTTTTTCGCAGGTGTAGGCTGAGTCGCTTGAGAAAGTAAGTTACTGAAAATGTTCATGGGAAATTAATAATTACTGGTGGCTTTGCCGATGAAGTATGAATGCTTTCTCTAGATTACTTGAGAAATAATATCTATAATTTAAGCTATTTCAATCCCTGATAAGGATTATTGCAGTTTAGTCACTAATGTATACATAATAACATATTCACTTACTCTTAATATTTTAGACTTCAAACAAAATCGCCCTAACTTATTTTTGCTCCTCACTATAGGATTTAGCTCAATTATCTTTAATTGAAACACTAGATGGCTATTAAATACTGAGTCGAATAATTTTTAATTACTAATGGCAATTTCTCCAGTCATACCTGCTTCTGTATGTCCTGGTATTGAACAACGTAAGCCATAAGTTCCAGATTTTAAGGGCACAAATACCCATTCTGCCTCAGCACCTGGCTTGAGTTCCAGTTCGTGAATAGCTCCTTTAATTTCTACTTTGCCTGCTTGGACTTTTTGTGTCCAGATGCCATCGGCAAAGTCTTTAGCAGTAAAATAATGCTTCAGTTGGCTGGGATTGGTAAGCCGGAGTTGATAGCGTTTGCCAGCCTCAAATTCTAGATGATTTGGCTCAAATTTGAGTTCGTTAGCCAAATTACCCAAGCTAATTGTAATTTCTGTAGCTGGTTGCTTAAGCAAATCACCAGACAAGTTTGCCGCCATTGCTGGAGTCGCAGCGATGAAATTTAAACTTAGGAGCAACGCTAATATTACGTACTTCTGCCGTAATATTTGCAGCCAAGCAATATTTGGAAAAGTCAGAGATGTAATTACAATTTGGTATAAATGGTTGTAAATTTTCATTGGTAGTTCTCAAAAGGCAATGCTGATGATCAGGAACAATTTATAGGTAGCGGGAAAAACCGCTTTACCTATTCTTTATTATCCATGCCCAGCGCCCATCTCTACCTAATGCTTTTCTCTGCTAACACAGATGGCCCAGCAGTAACGACTACGATTTGATCTGGGTGGAGTAATTCACGAGCCGCTTGATTAACTTGCTCAAAGGTGACTTTCTGGAGTTTGTCAGTAAAGGTGTGCAATTCTACTTTATCTAGTCCATACACCTCATTCATCAGAATTCTGTCTGTTAATTCTTCTGGGTTTGCCAGGGAAACGTTGTAGTTGCTGATGAGGGTGCGTTTAGCTGTTTCTACTTCTAGTGCGGTGACACCTTGTTGATGGATTTGCTGTAGTATTTGGCGAGTACTAGCGATCGCTTGACTAGTATCTTCTGGACTAGTTTGCATTTCTATCAAAAATGTGCCTGTACTCTTCCCAGCTTGGAAGTAGCTATAAATTCCATAGCTCAAACCTTGGCGATCGCGTACTTCTGCACCCAGTCTACTAGATAAAGTATCGCCTCCCAAAATCTGGTTTAATACTAAGGCTGCGTGAAACCGAGGATCGTAACGCTTAATACCTGTGTAACCCATATATGTCACAGCTTGGGCTTTACCTGGTAAAACTGTGTTGACACTCACTATTCTCTCCGGCATTGATACTGGAGGATATTTTAATGTGGGTGCTTGGCCGCTAACTTCCCAGTTACCAAACTCATTTTGAATGAGCGATCGCACTTTGTCTAGATCAAAATCTCCCACCAGCGCCAATACTGTCGTGTCTGGACGATAATGTTTAGCTTTGAAATCGATCGCATCCTGGCGTTGAATCTGCTGTAAACTCTCCTCTGTGGGAAAAGTATGTAGAGGATGTTTTTTCGGGTAAATTGACTGCACAAATATTCTTCTGGCTACTTCTGCTGGCTCATCTAATTCCAGTTGCAGATCGGTTAAAATTTGTTGGCGATGTAATTCCAATTCTTGTGCGGGAAAGGTACTATTTTTAAGAACATCTGCCAATATCTCCAAAATTATTGGCAAATCCCCTGCTAAACTATCACCCTCGATATGTACACCTTCACGATGTACTTCAAAGTTTAGACTCGCCCCTCGTTCTGCCAATATTTTGGCAATATTTAAGACATCTTTGCTCTTAGTACCATTTAGCAAATTATCTGCCACAAAAGCAGCCAATCCGGCTCGATCGTCTGGATCAAATTCTGTACCGGCTTGAATGTAGCCGCTTAGAGTAACGGTGGGAGTACTATTATCGGGTAACAGTAATATCCGCAGTCCGTTGGTAAGTTTAAATTTTTGTGGTAAAACTTGAGCAATCGCATCTGTAGCCAAATCCACAGGTGGTAAGTATTTCACTACCTCAGAAGGAAGCACAGGCACGCCAGGAGAGAAATTTTCTGTAGTTTGGGCTGAGTCTGGTTTATCGCCAACCCCTGCTATCTGCTTTTGAGTTGGTTCAAAAAAGCCTACTCTTCGGGCTTTTTTTGTGAGGTATTTGTTAATCACAGCGACAACATCCGTCGGCTTCACCAGACGAACAGCAGCCAAATAGCGGTCAGTATAGCGATAATCACCAACAGTTGTCTCATCATTGCCCAATCGCATTGCTTGAGAGGTGATATCACGGTTACTCAAAATCACATCTGCTGTTAATTGGGTTTTGGCTCGTTCTACTTCCTCAGTTGTCACGCCTTTTTCTGCTACATTTGCGATCGCGCGACTCAACACTGAGTCAATTTTTTTCAAATCTTTTTTAGATCCAGCCGTCACCAAAATCTCATACCAGCCAGATTCTCGCAAACTGGTAACAGATGCTGTAACTTCACTAGCTAAACCTGATTCCACCAATGCTTGATAAAGTCTAGAATTCCGTCCTTCTGTAAAAATGTAATCCATCACATCCAACGCCGGCACATCTGGTTGATTTGCATCTGGTAGCGGATAAACAACTTGTAATAGTCGCCCTGCTCCCGGTTCTCGCAACACTATAGGAGATGAAGAAGATGACGAAGAAATAACTCCTACCTCCTGCCCCCTGCCTTCTGCCCCCTGCCTCCTACCTTCTGCCGACGCTCGCGGACTCGCTACCGCTTCGCTATCCTGCCTTCTGCCTTCTACCTCCTGCCTCCTGCCCCCTGCCCCCTGCCTTTTTGGTAATTTGCCAAACACCTCTTTAATTATTTCGAGGGTATTCGCGGTTTGAAAATCTCCAACAATCACTAAGACAGCATTATCGGGACTGTAAAAATTACGGTAATATTTCTGTACTTGCTCAACTTCAAATTTTTCGACATCAGCTTTGGTACCACCTACAGGCAAACCATAAGCATGATTAGGAAACACTGCCTGCATAACGGCGCGGTTGAGGCGATATTCTGGACTATTTTCGTAACCTTGTAACTCAGAAATTACTACTCTTTTTTCACTCGCTAGTTGTTCTGGCTCAATCTGAGAATTTTGCATTCTATCTGCTTCCAGCACTAAGAGCGCTTTTAGCTTGTTGCGCTCCACAGTACCGTAATATGCAGTTTGGTCATAGCTGGTGAAAGCATTGGAATCACTACCTAAAGCACTAAACAAACGCCCAAATTGAATCGGACGATTTTTCGTGCCTTTAAACATCAGGTGTTCCAATTGGTGGGCAATGCCATTCACCCCTGGTTCTTCGTTGCGTGAGCCAACCTTGTACCACACCTGCACCGTCACCACTGGCGCAGTATGCACTTCCTTTGTTAGGACAGTTAGACCATTCTCCAGCACTGTCTTACGGACGTTTTCTGTCAGTGTTGAGGGCATTATTCTTTTTACTAGCAAGGTTGACTGGGATTTTTCTTTGTTAGATATGGCTGTATGTTGGCTATTCGCAGGTTGATCGCTCAACAAAAAAACCGCTACTAGCCATAAGCTTAAAATTAATAACGGCAAGGAGTATTTATAAAATCTAGACAAACCATACATCTACTTAGGAAATATATCTGTAAATTAATTTACATAATTATTTTGGTCAGTGACCAGAGTTTAATGTGGCAAAAAAATCTGTTACCTCGGCAACAATACAGAAAAACAATATATTAGCAATAAAGGTAATAAAAAAGCTAAATTATGGCAGTTTTGCTAAAACTCGAATGAATTCCAGAGGTAAACCATCTGTATCGGCGATGAAAGCCACTTCGTAAATGCGATCGCCTATTTGCTGTTGTGTCGGTTCTAAAAGTACCTTCAATGGTTGTAATTCTTCGGTTTGACTCTCAGCCACCGCAATTAACATACGTTCTTGTAAATTTGTCAACCAGCTAGGTAAATCTGGTGTAATCTCAGTTAAATCGAACGAGAGGTGATAATACCCGACATAATGCTCGTCAGCAAAGGCATCTGGGGCTGGCTTTGGTTCGGGAATTTGGATCAGTTCAATTCTGCCACCCAATCCTTCCATCCAGCAAGCTAGCGTGTAGCCTGTAGTAAAGCGTTCCGAAATTGTAAATCCTAAATGTTCGTAGAAAGCGATCGCCCGATGAATATTCGCAGTCCGAATAGAAGCGTGGTGCATATTAATCCTTAGTCCTTAGCCCTTAGTCATTTGTCTTTTGTTATTCACTAATGACAAATGACCAATGACTAATGACCATTACTCAAACAACCTGAAATAAGGGTAGCGTACAGGGACACCAGGCTCTTTTTCCAAGTCAAAATTAATCACTTCCCAACAGGGATCTTCTGAGGTATCGGGGCTAAACTCTACGGGTAAGCCGTATAGCCGAGCAGCGGTAACTTCTGGTTGTCCAGAACGCCAAGGTGTACTGCGTTCTAAATAGCCACTCATCAATTCCTGATAGCGGCGAGCAATAATCACTTTTGTGGCTCGATAACCTTGGGTATAGAGCTTATCTAATGCTTCGTGAATTTCAAACCGAATACCATCAGGATGAGTATGCTGCCTATACCATTCATTATTCCACCTCCGCCAATGACGGCCTGATTGCAAATGGATTAACTCTCCATTTTGAGGATTAGCTTCAAAAGCGCCATGACGCGGACACAAATAGGTATCTGTTAATGTCAGCGCCGGAATAGTCTGGCGACAATGGGGACACTGTATTTCCGGCCCAAACATCGGGTACTGAAAGCCTGGATTCATCATGAAGTGCGTACAAACATAATTTTGTCTTCACCAGCACTAGTGGATTGGATTATACACTTCGGCTCTACCACTTTGGGTTACTTGTTGACTGCTGCACAGACATAGAGTTGTAGCAGTAACATTGTTTACTAGTGTTTTCCTCAGCGTAGAGGCTTGACGCTGTGATATCCTGGTCGTGCAACCAGCCTCAAAGGTTGGAGTTTCTCCAGTGTTCCTTGGTACCATTATTCATATTCTATCGTGTCTACCGCTTCTTACTGGACATCTCCTGATTTTTCTCAAGCTGCCTTCATCGCAGCCAATGCTGTTGTTATGGGTTCAGTAAATATAGCAGCAGGGGTGAGCATTTGGTATGGAGCAGTAGTTAGAGCAGATGTAGAACGGATTGAAATTGGTGAATGCACAAATATTCAAGATGGTGCAATTCTACATGGCGATCCTGGTTTTCCGACAATTTTAGAAGATCATGTTACCGTAGGGCATCGCGCTGTGGTACATTCCGCTTACATTGAGCGTGGAAGTTTGATTGGCATTGGCGCGGTTATTTTAGACGGGGTACGAGTGGGCGCTGGTAGCATTATTGGTGCTGGCGCAGTCGTAACTAAAAATATACCGCCTTTGTCACTAGTTGTAGGTGTTCCAGGCAAAGTGTTACGACAATTAACAGAGGCTGAAGCCGCAGAACTAATTGAACACGCTAAACGTTACCAAAAGTTAGCTTTAGTTCATGCTGGGAAAGGTACTGATATTGGCTTTAGTAAGTCTTAGGGAATGGGGAATGGGGAACGGGGAATGGGGGAGGAAGGCAGGGAGCAGGGGGCAAGGGGGAGAATAAAATTAGCTCTTTCCCCTCTGCTCCCGTTCGGCTACGCTCACGGCAACCCAGGTTTGTGCCTCTCTGCTTCTTGTGCCCAATGCGCCATAATTTAAACATTCTTTACATATATATTGGGAAAAGTTACCCACTTCAGCTAAAAATAAAAATGAGAGCAGTTGACAAAACTTTAATTTCTACTTAAGAGAGGGGTTCTAGATATGGATATCGATTACCGTATAGCGATCGTTTTAGCACCAGTCGTCATTGCTGCTAGCTGGGCAGTGTTTAATATTGGCGCTGCGGCTTTAAGACAAATTCAAGGCTTTTTGGATCGGGAAGCCTAAATTCGGTTTAATATCATCACTTTGCAACCGCCTGTTTCTACTTATGGAGACAGTCGGTTTTATCACGATTAATGGTGCATTGGGCACAAGAGGCAGAGGGTAAGAGAGCAGGGAGCAGAGGCGAAAGAGCTAATTTTTATTCTGCCCCTTACCCCTTGCCCCTTACCCCTTGCCCCTTACCCCTTGTCCCCCTTGTCCCCCCTGCCCCCTGCCTTCCTTGGATATTGATTCTGTAATACAACCCTTTCAACGCTTTGGTGTCCATCTGGGACTCGATCGCATTATCAACCTATTGGCAAATCTCGGCAATCCTCATCACCAAGTCCCGGTAATTCATGTTGCTGGCACTAATGGTAAAGGTTCCGTCTGTGCCTATCTTTCCTCGATACTTACTGAGGCTGGTTATCGCACAGGACGCTACACTTCACCGCATTTAGTCGATTGGACGGAACGTATTTGTCTGAATGAACAGCCAATTTCTTCTGAGGAATTGAGCCAATTATTAGAAAAAGTCCAAGGAGTGATTCGCCCTGAAGACGAATCGGCAACTCAGTTTGAAGTAATTACGGCGGCTGCTTGGTTATATTTTGCCCAGCAGCAAGTAGATGTGGCTGTGGTAGAAGTCGGACTAGGAGGGCGCTTAGACGCTACCAATGTCTGCTTGGAACCCATAGTTACTATCATCACTTCCATCAGCCGGGAACATTGGCAGCAACTTGGCCCCACCGTCGCGGATATTGCTAGAGAAAAAGCAGGTATTCTCAAACCTGGATGTCCCGTTGTAGTTGGGCAATTGCCACTGGATGCAGAAGAGGTTGTGCGATCGCGTGCTTTAGAATTAAAATGTCCAATTTTTACGCCTCAACCTGCCCGTCAAATCGCTACAGGATGGGCAGAATATCAAACACTTCAAAATTCTCAATTAATTAAATATCCTTTGCCATTAGCGGGACAAATTCAATTAGCAAATTCAGCTTTGGCAATAGCAGCTTTAGAAATTCTCCAAGAACAGGGTTGGCATATTTCTGAAGAAGCCATAATTAAGGGTATGGCAAAAACTCAATGGCCAGGAAGGATGCAATGGACTACCTGGAACAACCATAAAATATTACTTGATGGCGCTCATAATACTGCCGCCGCCCAAGTTCTTCGCCAGTATGTTGATAGCTTAGACGCAGTTAATCCCAAGCCCATCACTTGGGTTATGGGAATGTTTTCCGATAAGGATCATGCTGATATTTTTGCCGCCCTACTGCGCCCTGGCGATCGCCTTTTTTTAGTACCAATACCAGTAGAATCCTGGACAGGTAGAACCTCTGCCGATCTAGACTCCTTAGCAAACCTAGCTTATAGGCTCTGTCCCCAATTAAGCGATCGCCAAATCCATCCAGATTTATTTACAGCACTAGAAGTCGCAATCTCAACCACTAGCACAGACGATTTAATCGTTTTATGTGGTTCCCTTTATCTAGTAGGCGATTTTTTAGCAACCACCAATATAATTCGTAAATCATAATTACGAATTACGAATTACGAATTACGAATTACGAATTTATCTCTGATTCCACTCCTGCGCCGCATCTTCTACAGCTTTATCTACATTCTTCTCCCCTAACATTGCTGCTTGCAAATTCTCGTAAATTGCCTTTTGCAGTTTGTTAAAATCCTTTAAATTAGGGGTTAATATTTCTGCATGTTGTAGTTCTTTAGCACTCATAACTCGCGCTTTTTCTATTGTTGAAGCATTAGCTGGAACATCTTTAAAGTAACTATCAGACAATGCCTTGACTGTAGAAGGTAAAACATTTGCAGCTTTGGCAAAGGCTAACTGATTTTCGTCATTGGTGACAAATAAAGCAAACTTCACAGCGTCATCTGGTTGTTTCGTGTCGCGGGGAATAACTATGTTCATTACCGCGACATTTTTCTTGCCTGTGTCACCGGTGAGTTGAGGTGCTATTGCTGAAGCTTGGGCAATTTTCGGGGCATTATTAGCGATCGTTTTCAGAAACTCTGGCCCAGAAGCTAGAAACACAGTTTCTCCAGATTGATATAAATCGATCGCATGGCGATGTCCTTGTGTTAAAGCCTCTTTAGGCAGTAGCCCTTTTTTATACAAGTCTACCCAGTATTGAAATGCTGCCTTACCTTGTGCTGAATTAAACGCTGCTTTTCCATCAGCATCTACTAGGGTGACTCCCATTTGCACAAAAGATTCCAGCACTTCACCGGAATCTTGCGGTACGAAAGTTAGAAAAAAGGCATATTTGCCAGTCTTATCTTTAATTTGTTGTGCTACTTGTGCTAATTCTGCGTAGGTTGTGGGTATCTTATTGATACCTGCCTGTTTTAATAAATCAGTGTTATAAATGGTTAACCTTGTGGTGAGATACCAGGGAAACCCAAAACTCTTGCCATTAAGCGTACTGGCTTTCCAGATATTCGGTAGATAGGAGGAACGTATATCGTTTGAGACTTTCGCATCTAAATCTAACCAGGCATTTCGACCCGCCAGTTGGGAAGCGAAACCCGGATTGAGGTTAACTACATCAGGTGGCGTTTTTGCTGAGACAGCTGTTAAAATTTTGTTCTCCATAGCTGCCCAAGGCACGTCAACCCAGTTAATCTTTATACCTGGATTTTGCAATTCAAAATTTGCAATTAGGTTTTTGAAGTAGTCGGTAAATTGAGGTTGGAGTTGCATTGTCCAAAACTCAATAGTTGCCCCTCCTGAATTAGCTTGTTTTGTATTTGTACTAACATTACCTGTGCTACAACTTACAATCCAACTGGTTAATAAGCCAAGCAGTGCCAAAGCAAGAAGTTGTTTAAATTTTCGCAATTGAATCATATTCCCAGTATTTTTACGCTTGATCAGTGTGAAAAGCTTAGACAGAATTGTCGAGATTATAGGCTAAATAAATTACGTGTAGAGACGTAATATATTACGTTTCTATCCACAACAAATTTAAATTTTCAATTTAGCAGTCCATCGGGCACAACTGTGGTACAAAAATTCAATCGTCTGTTTGGCAAATCGAATAAAGGGGTCGGCATTGAACTTGCTCCCGAACGGGTAAATGTAGTTCAGCTACGCAAACAGCGTCAAGGCTTGAAACTAGAAACCTTTACATCGGTAGCAGTTCCAGAAGGCGTAGTTACCGATGGTCAAATCACTGATCCCGCAGCAATGGCGCAATTAATCCAACAGGCGCTAGCTGAAAGCAAAATCAAAACTACTCGTGTTGCCACTGGTGTACCAGGGCGAGATTCCATCGTTCGGATTATACCTGTACCAACGGAGTTAGATGACAAAGAACTGCGAGAAATGGTGCTAAACCATGAAGCAGGTTTGTATTTACCCTATCCCCGTGAAGAAGCTGATGTAGATTATCAAAAACTTGACTACTTTGTAGATGAGGATGGCATTGAAAAAGTACATGTACTTCTAGTAGCCACTCGCAAGGAAATAACAGATACCTATATAAGTACATTCGAGCAGGCAGGACTACAAATTGATGTTTTAGAAATTAACAGTTTTGCCCTAATTCGGACTATTCGTGAGCAACTGCGACAATTTGGGCCGCAAGAAGCAGCAGTACTAGTTGATATAGAGTTCGACAGTACAGAAATCGCCATCATTGTTAACGGAGTACCGCAATTTTCGCGCACAGTGCCCATAGGCACTTATCAAATGCAAACTGCGTTAGCAAGGGCAATGAGCTTACCCACATCACGAGATATGGAACTGTTACACGGAATGATTATTCCCCCAACTCCTCTAGATGGTGGGAAAACCGGTGTTACCGAAATCGATCCTGGTATGGCAGCCATATTGAGAGTATTGGGTGAACTAACGGATGAACTGCGCCGTTCGATCGATTTTTACCTTAATCAAAGTGAAAATTTGGAGGTAGCGCAGATTTTATTAGCTGGGCCAGGAGGCGGACTCCAACAGCTAGATGAATTCTTTACCCAACGATTGAGCTTGCCAACTACCCAAATAGATCCAATTGGGTCTTTGTCGTTAGAAGTTGACACTGATAAATATCCACAGGTAAAACGCTCTGGCTTGGCGATTGTACTTGGTTTAGGAATGCGGGAGGTGTAATACCAATTTTAGATTTTGGATTTTGGATTTTGGATTGTCTGTTTTGATAGTTACGCTGTTTGAGAATTCTCAAACCATAAATATTTGTTTCTAGTTGGTGTGAGAAAATGTACAGTTTGGATGTTAATTTTCTTAAAGATCGCCCAGCATACCAGAAAAAACCAGAGGGAAAGGGAGGAATATCCCTAAACCTGCCTACAGGTAATTTGACACCAGTGTATGTGGGAGTT
This sequence comes from Nostoc punctiforme PCC 73102, assembly GCF_000020025.1. GTDB lineage: Bacteria > Cyanobacteriota > Cyanobacteriia > Cyanobacteriales > Nostocaceae > Nostoc > Nostoc punctiforme. Next base: position 6,202,389 of record NC_010628.1, read on the forward strand.
GCAGTAGGTATAGGTCTTCCAGCTTTATTGGGAGTTAGTTGGTTGTTGTTGCAAGGGAAGATTGTTGAATTAGATGCTCAAGTAGCAAAACTCGATCAGGAAAGCAAGAGATTAGATATAGAAATAGGAAATCTGAACAAAATCAAAGCCGAGACGAGTGCAGTTAAAGGGGAAACTCAAGCTTTAGTCACTGTATTTGACCAGATTCGACCTTGGTCAGCAATGCTGCAAGATTTGCGCGATCGCATCCCAACAGCAGTGCAAATCGAGACCATCAGGCAAATCCCACCCGTTGCAGTAGCAGCAGATCAGCCCCCAAGCAATCCCGCAGGTGGATTAGAAATTACTGGATTTGCTCGTTCTTTTAACGATGTCAATGATTTCTTATTGAGTTTACAACAGTCTCGATTCTTGAAGTCCACAGAAAGCAGAATTCTAACGGCAACGTTAGTAGATCCTCCTCCAATACCAGGTGCAGCTCAACCTTCTAGTGGTGTAACAATTAAGCCTCCACAAGTAGTTAAATACACTATTCAATCTGGTATGAGCGACGTTCCAGCTTCGGAATTAATTCGGGAATTGGAAAAAAAAGGCACAGTGGGATTAGTGGCTCGAATTCGTAGTATGCAACAAACAGGAGTCATTCCAAAATGACGCTGAGTGATGATTTAAATTTTGCTGAACAAGGTGGGGAATTCGATCGGGCAACGCCAGCGTCCCCCGTGCTATTTGGTATTGCCTTCACGCCAAAAATCATTGGCATCTTGGTAGGGGTAATTGGTTTAGCGGGAGCAGGTTATATATTGTTAAACCTGCTGATGCCAGCTTGGGAAAGCTACCAGCAGCAGCAAGCAAAAAGCTCTGAACTGCAAGGGCAAATTGAGCAGAAAAAAGCCAATATCAAACAGATTGAAAAAGTTAAAGAGGAACTAGCACAAGCAAAACAGCAAAAAGTTCAGGTTTTAGGTTTATTTGCTAACGAGAAAACCTTAGATACATTGCTGTTAGATATGAACCGCTTAGTTGAGTCTGGCAATACTCCAGCTTCTATTAATGCAGTCAGAGCCAAACTGAAGAGATTTGTGCCAGTTTCCCAAAAACCAGAACCGATTACTGATGGCTCTCTAGGACTAAAGGTTGACGGCAAGCTGCAACGCAGCACTATCAATGCCGAAATTACAGGAACTTATGAGCAAACACAATCGATAATTCGTAACATTGAGCGATTACAGCCTTTGTTAATAATTAAAGATTATCAAGCAACTTTGGCTCCATTAGAATCAAGATCCCCATTAGACAAAACACCGGTACAGGTTGGGCCAGTAGCGATTAATACGTCATTCCAGATACAGGTATTGATGCCACTTAGTCCTGAAGGAATAGCCGCAGCTGCTGCTGCGGCTGCTAAAGCTACCCCGAAAAAGTAGTTTTGAATTAGTAGTTATGAATCGTGAATTGTGAGTTAGGAGTTATCATTCCTAACTATTCACTCATAACTTCTTACTTTTAATGAACTACTCAAGATTGTTTGTAAACAAGGTTTTATTAGGTGAGGAATGAACTGTGAAACAGGTTCACGGTAATAGTTTTATATTAGGTACTGCCGCTTTTATCTTTTTGGCGGCTCAACCAGTTTGGGCACAAATTAGTCAAGTTACTAATGTCCAGTTAAATCCAGTTAATGGTGGAATTAGTGTTGCTTTGAAAACTTCTTCAGGCTCGCGCCCCCAAGTTTTCACGACAAAAAGAGGTAAGGCTTTAGTCGCAGATATTATCAATACTCAATTACGATTACCACAAGGTAATAGTTTTCGTCAAGATAGCCCAGCACCAGGAATTGCATCTGTCGAGGTTAACCAGCTTGATGCCAACAGCATTCGGGTAACGGTAACTGGCAGCAGCAACGTACCTAGCAGTCAACCCGTGGTGCGATCGCAAAATGGAATTACACTCAGCTTTAGCCCATCGGCAGGCACTATAGCATCAGCACCAACGCCAACAGCACCAACAGCGCCAACACCCACAGCACCGCCTGCTACAACCCCAGCTCAACCTGGTCAAAATTCAGGTGTTCTCGTTCCTAACCCGCAAATCACGATTGACGGAAAACCTGCACAAGCTGCTGGGCCCGGTCAACCTCTAAGCCAGGCTCCGCCTTTCTTACCCAGAGCCGTTGCCCCACCGGTAGGAGATATTGCTATTTCCGCCACTGATGCTTCTCCTAGCACCATTGACTTAGGAACTCAGGAACGTGTACCCCGTTTAGTATTGCGAGATGCGCCGGTGCGTGAGGTTTTGTCACTGCTTGCTCGTGCTGCTAATTTGAACCTGGCTTATATCGGAGGCGAGCAAGGTGCTGCTGCAGCAGCTAATTCACCAGCAAGCTCTCAAACCATCTCTTTAGATATAGAAAACGAACCAGTGCAAGATGTGTTTAACTACGTCTTGCGCTTGAGTGGTTTAGAAGCTAACCGCAGTAATCGCACAGTTTTTGTGGGGCCTAAACTACCTAATGCGACTCGTGACATGGTTATGCGTAGCCTGCGACTCAATCAGGTAACGGTGGGAGTCGCCCTGAATTTTTTGGTTGGCTTAGGTGCAGAAAGTGCCGTCAGCCGAGAACGACAAGTTACCAGTGTTAATGCTGTGCCCGTGGGTACTGGAGTTGCTCCTATCACCCAAACTCAGACGACTACAGAAACTAAAGTTGAAACTCAACGCGTTGATTTCAAAGATTCTAACCCTTTACTGAGAGGTCTACAGGCATTAGGAGACGAGCGCACCAATTCCCTGACCTTAATTGGCCCTCCTCGGCTAGTTGAGATGGCGATGGCTCAACTAACTCAACTTGATATCCGCCGTCGTCAAGTAGTAGTCAACGTCAAGATTATCGATGTCAACCTCTTGAACACCCAGGATTACAACACTAGCTTTTCTTTTGGGGTTGGTAACAACTACTTCACTAATGATGGTGGTGCAGCATCTCTGAATTTTGGTGGTTCGAGACCAGCTACAAGAGCTGAAGCATCAACCAGTGTGACTAGTACACCTACAACAGCTAATCCACTTCAAAGCTCAAATGTTTTTATAGACCCAAATACAGGAACAGCTACCGCTGGCACAAACTCTAATCCCCTACAACCAGGTATTACAGCATTTACGCCAGGAACAAGTACAACTTCAATTGTCCCAACAGCGATTGATCCTGTTACTGGTACACCGACTCAGTTTCAGCAGCAAACCACGACAACCCCTTCAACAAGCACATTCGCCTTGCCCACCATATTCCAGTTCCCTAAACGTCTTCTTGCTAGCTTGCAGGCTCAAGTGCAAAATGGCAACGCCAAGATTTTGACAGACCCGACCTTAATTGTCCAAGAAGGTCAAACCGCTAATGTCAATTTGACTCAGGAAGTGGTAGGCAATATTAAAAGGGAAATCGTTCGCGATTCAAACCTTGCCACAGAAACGATTTCAGCTGAAAAAGACCGAGTAGGTTTAACGTTAGCTGTCAAAGTTGAACGGATTGATGACAATGGTTTTGTCTCTCTATCAGTAGCTCCCGTTGTCAAGGCACCCCAAGCTCCAGCTACCATCAACGTTGGAGGAGGCGGTAGCCAACAAATATTCTTGGTATCTGAGCGCTCTCTTAATTCTGGCTCGATTCGCTTGAGAGATGGTCAGACACTAATTCTCTCAGGGATTATTCAAGATTCAGACCGGACAACTGTCTCTAAGATCCCTATCTTAGGTGATCTTCCACTAATTGGTTCGCTGTTTAGAAGTACAAATAGATCCAACCAGCGCAACGAGGTGATTGTGTTGCTCACACCTCAAATTATGGATGACACAGAGAACTCCTCCTATGGCTATAACTACACTCCCAGCCCAGAAGTTAGGCAAATCCTTGAGCGTCGGGGGTTGAAGGTTCCTGGCAGGTAATAAAGATAATGAATAGGTGAGTCACCTCTGTCTCAAATCCTGGCACTTCTCCCTGCCTTGAACTAAAGTTCAACTCTGTCCCTTTCCGACTCGGAGAGGGACAATTTTACGTAGTAAAACTTCTCAGGGGTCTTTTGATTAGGCTAATTAGACAGACGCTATATAAAGCGTTGAATTCACGTTAAACAGAAAAAACAATAATTAAAAAAACTGGCATTTTTTATGCTTAAAACAGCAAGTGAGGTTGTGGCTATGTTGGTAGACCTCCAGCTTGAAAAATCTGTTCGGCTATTAAATTCAATTCCGGAAAAGTAGGCTAGATGATGCGATCGCTAACACAAATGTTAAGAAAGATGTAACTAATGGATAGCCTTGTAGGGAAGACGCTTTAATTTTTCCCCCTTCCCTACTAAAAAAGCTTGCTAGGGGGTTAAATTTCGTGTTGGATTTTTCAGATGATATGAAAAGTAAGCAAAATACCCGAGTTTTTAGAGAAATCAGGAACCTGAGCCTTCGATTTCCATAAAAATTGCTTAATCTCAGCAATAACTCTTCAACATCGGTAATTAATCCCAACAAATCCTCACCATCTCCCACCTCCCCACTCCCCTGTTTTCTTGGCGATTGCGGTATTTACTAAGTATTTTTTCCTACTTTTGCGGTGGTTTTTAGCGAAACAAGTACCCTAAAACTACAAAAAATCCTGAAATCTATATAAATTAATGGTTTCATCTATCCACATCAGGCTACTACGCTTTAGAATGATTCATTGAAAAGTCGAGCCGATGGGATGTACAGCCGTTTTGAGTAAACATACTCCCAAAGGATGATTTTTGTATTCCCGCTAACAAAGATTTCAGTACAGGTGTACCAGGGTGCATCCGTAAAGAATCTTAAGTAAACCTTCAGGAGTTTGACATGAACAAAGGTGAATTAGTTGATGCCGTAGCTGAAAAGGCTAGTGTTACCAAGAAACAAGCGGATGCAGTCTTAACTGCCGCTTTGGAAACGATTATTGAAGCGGTTTCCTCTGGTGATAAGGTGACATTGGTGGGATTTGGCTCATTTGAATCACGCGAACGTAAAGCCCGCGAAGGTCGCAACCCGAAAACAAATGAGAAAATGGAAATTCCCGCAACGAGAGTTCCTGCTTTCTCCGCAGGCAAACTGTTTAGAGAAAAGGTAGCACCCCCAAAAGCATAGGTTCTGTCTTCGGGAACCCTTTTTTAATGCGGCAACCTGCACACGGGGGGAATTTAGCCTGGGCAGCAGCACTGGCTGGCTGTCCCCCTGATGCTATTCTGGATTTTTCTGCTAGCATCAGCCCGTTGGGGCCTCCAAACAGCGCGATCGCTGCTATACTGTCCCAACTTGGTAATCTTAAGCACTATCCAGATCCAAACTATAGTGAACTGAGACTAGCTCTCAGTCACTTCCATCAACTGCCTCCTGAGTGGATTCTGCCGGGTAACGGCTCCGCAGAATTACTCACTTTAATAGGTAGGGAATTGGCTCAATTAGCCGCGACAACTTTAATCACTCCAGCCTTTGGTGACTATTACCGAACCTTGGCAGCGTATAACGCTAATGTGCTGGAGTGTCCTTTGTCATTAGTCACTGGTCATTGGTCATTATTCCTTGACAAAGGGCAGAAGACAAAGGACAAAGGACTATTGTTGAATAATCCCCACAACCCAACCGGAAAGATATTTTCACGGGACTCTATTTTGCCCTACCTAGAGCAATTTGCTTTGGTTGTGGTGGATGAAGCATTTATGGATTTTGTACCGCCTAATGAGGAACAAAGCCTAATTCCGGTGGTGCAGGAATATACAAATTTAGTAATATTGCGATCGCTAACCAAATTTTACAGTCTCCCAGGATTGCGATTAGGATATGCGATCGCACACCCCGACTGCCTAGCCAAATGGCAGCTATGGCGTGACCCTTGGCCCGTAAACACCCTAGCGGCGGCAGCGGCAATTGCAGCCCTCCAGGATGCAGAGTTTCAGCAGCAAACCTGGGCATGGCTACCACCTGCACGAAACCAACTCTTTCAAAGTTTGGCTGAAATACCGGGATTGCAACCCCAAGTAAGTGCTGCTAACTTTTTACTGGTTGAGTCTCAAGAGTCGACTTCGCAGTTACAGCACCAATTACTCAAGTATCACCAGATTTTAATCCGTGATTGCCTTAGTTTTAAAGAATTAGGCGATCGCTTTTTCCGGGTTGCTGTACGTGAAGAGTCCGATAACCAACGCTTACTAACAGCGCTAAACTCAGTGTTGAGTGGGAAGTAGGGGAGGCAGGGGGAGCAGGGGAGCAGGGAGAAAGGGAGGCAGGGGAAGAAGGACTATTGATTATTACCCAATTCCCAATTCCCAATTCCCCATGCCCCATGCCAAATGACAAATGACAAATGACAAATGACAATTGACTACGATGTTGTAATTATTGGCGGCAGTCTTGCTGGATACTACGCTGCTCTTGCTGCAACCCAACTACGTGCTACGGTTGCCTTGGTGGAACCTAAAGTAGACTATGGGTTTACTCATCACCATGCTCTTACCGAAATCGGTAAACTGGCGCAGAAGTTGAATGATGCCGCTAGTTTTGGTATTCATGCCACAAAGACTGATATTTCAGAAGACTGCCACATATCTATGGCATGGCAAGAAGCGATGCTGTATGCTCAATGCGTCGCCGCAAATCTCAAAGAACAGCATTCTCCCGCCATCCTAGCCGCGCTGGGGGTAGATGTGATTGTTGGCAGTGGTCAATTTCAATCTTCGCCCCAACTGGCTTTTGCCGTTAACAATCGCCTACTACACGCCCGTACTTATTTACTAGCCAGTGGTTCGCGTCCAGAAATTCCAGAGATTGAGGGATTGCAAAGCACTGGCTATCTAACTCTTTCTAATATTTGGCAATCTTTACAGGGAGAAACATTACCCAAAAATTGGGTAATTATCGGTGGAATTCCTCAAAGCATCGAAATCGCTCAAACTTTAGCGCGGTTTGGTTGCAGTGTGACGCTAGTAGTCAAGCATCCTTATGCTCTCTCCCATATTGACCATGAAATAGCCATATTGCTTCAAGCACAGTTGGAAGTCGAAGGTGTGCGCGTCCTCACCGATAAACAGGTAACTCAGGTGAGGCTAATTGAGGCTAAAAAGTGGATTCAAGCAGGAGATAAAGCCATTGAAACTGATGAAATTTTAGTGGCGACTGGACAACAGCCGAATATTGAATCCCTAAATTTGGCAATGGTAGGCGTGAAATGGCATCGGCGTAGTTTAGTAGTTAATGATAAACTACAAACCACTAACCACCGCATTTACGCTTGTGGTGATGTAATTGGTGGTTACGACTTTGCCAATATCGCTAATTATGAAGCAAAAATTGCCTTAAACAATGCACTCTTTTTCCCTAGATTACGAGTAAATTATCGCTCCATTCCTTGGGCAATGTTTTCTGTGCCGATGGTGGCGCAAGTGGGTTTGACAGAGGCACAGGCAAAACGTCTATTTAGTCGAGATGAAGTTTTAGTTTTGCGTCAATATTTTAAAACAGTGGCAGCAGCGCAACTTCGGGACGAAACCACTGGTATGTGTAAATTAATTGTGCTACATAATGGCGAAATTTTGGGAGCTTCGATATTAGGGGCAGAAGCTGGAGAATTGATTAATTTGATTGCCTTAGCAATGTCCCAAAAAATTAAAGTCAAAGATTTAGCAAATCTATCTCCTGTCTATCCCAGTTTCTCAGAAATTTTGGAACAAGCTGCAAGAGAATGGAGTAAACAGAAGTTAAATAGCGATATTGCTTGGCAAGAGTTTTTAGAAGGTTTCTTCCATTTCCGCCGCAATTGGAATTTATGAGTACAAAGTGGCGCTGTCAAGGTGAGTTTTGTATTCATTACTAGCTCTGAACTCAGAAGTTGAGCCTCTGAACTCGGAAGTTGAGCCTTTGAACTCGGAAGTTGCACCTCTGAACTCGGAAGTTGAGCCTTTGAACTCGGAAGTTGCACCTCTGAACTCGGAAGTTGAGCCTTTGAACTCGGAAGTTGCACCTCTGAACTCGGAAGTTGCACCTCTGAACTCGGAAGTTGAGCCTTTGAACTCGGAAGTTGAGCCTTTGAACTCGGAAGTTGCACCTTTGAACTCGGAAGTTGCACCTTTAGACTCGGAAGTTGCACCTTTAGACTCGGAATTTTGAAATTCTAAAAGAACAAGTGAAGATTTTGTTTTATTACCCACACTACGCCAGCCGTGACTAAAGGCACACTGAGGTTATCTGTGCCGTGGGGTGAGACTGCCTCTGCTAAGGTGGCGAAAGTAGCAGCTACCACCGCCGTCAACAATGCCAACCCAAAACTTAGAGGCGTTCCTAGGGGACTCAGTGATGAACCAGGTAGCAGCAACAGCACTAAGAAAATCACTACCGTACTCGCCACAAACATTGCTGCCGAACCTTCCCAGGAACGCACTGAATTTCCTACTTGGTATTTATGCTGCCCGAAGCGTCTACCGATTAATGCTGCTAGTGCATCACCCCAGGTCATCGCCATTATCCCAGCAACAGCGATCGCAACGCTATCTACTGGCCCGTCTGGTCGCCACAGTAGCCCGAAAAGCAATGTCACTGAGATAGCGAAATAAACTGTACCAGGTGAGCTATCCTGAGTATCCATTGCGCCGATGAATCGGTAGCGGTAGAACAGGTAGTTAAGTCCTATAAAGGTGGCAAAAGGTATAATTCCGATTTCCCAGCGATTAAACAATAGCAGGACACCGAAAACCCACATCCCTGCACCAATATGGATCGCTTTGCGGGTCAAATCCGGCTTTACACCAAACAGCCTACGCAGTCCCTCGCCAATCACAAGTAAACTAATCGCGTAAATATAAGAAATTGCTAGCCCGATAAAGTCATTTGTCATTTGTCATGGCTCAAGAATCAATAGTTCTTCTTCCTCTGCTCCCCTGCCTCCCCTGCCCCCTGCTCCCTCACTTAGTGCGATCGCTATTTCGTCTCAGATTCTTTTCTAGTAACGAAACGCTACCAATACCTTGAAGAATACCACGACCGATTAAACCTAAACCACGACCAATTATTTGGGTAAGGATGAAGACTATACCACTACCTAAAAAAGATAATAATGATTTTAAACGCGGTGCGATCGCATCACTAAATTCTAAAAGTAAAGTTACTATTAAAGGAATATTAGAAAGTCTTGCTAACTCCTGATTTCGAGGAGCATAAACTGAAGTTTTGGCAATACCACGAGGAGCAATAACAAATAGATCGTAGCGACTTTCAAAAACTGCTTTCGGCTCCTCTATATAATTAATTAGACGATACTTCCACGATAAATCATTTCTAAAACGTTCAATTTCTCTAGTGGAAATAAATTGTCTGCCATATAAGTTTTGCTTCATGATTTCCACATCTGCTAAAGAATTTAACAGTGGTTGCACAACTCCATTCGCTACCTGAATCAACAAGTTCTCTAAAATCATTAATGCTTGGGACTTTGCTTCAGTGCCTAATACAGGATATGACGTATTATCAATTCTCAATTCTGTTTGAAAAATTAAATAAGAATATAACTCAAAAACTAGTGGAATCTTGTTGAGAATATCTCTTTGCACAACTTCTATATTTTGCAGCAAAAAATTAACAATTCCTATATTCTGATTTCCTATTTTGATTTGAGAAAACTTTCCAAAAAAATCTGTAATTGCTACTTCCCATAAATCGCGCAATAAGATATTTTTTACCTCATATAATTGATTCACATCGAGTTGAGAAGCACGCAGTTCATCCAACTGTTCAGTCAATTTTTGCAGGATGAGATAAAGCAATTCCCGCTTTTTTTCTTCACGAAAGATGTCAATTTCTAAAGGTAAATCTGTGACATTTCGTAAAGGGAATTGAAGTTTGGTAACGCAAGATGCAAACAAGTTAAATTGTACTGTTCCCAGACTAAGTAAAGGCAAAACAGTTTGCCGTGGCTGAATAGCACTACTAAATGAAGGGGTAAGAGGTAGCTCATCAGAAACCGGAATATCTTCCTCTTGCCTTTCTTGTGATGAAACTAACAACCGATCTAGCAACCAACGAGCCGCTAGCAGTTCTCGCCTCTGTCCAGCTAGAATTGCCCGATCTAATACTGCTAATCCAGGAACTTGTAATTGTGCTGTGACTGCGGCTAGGGTAACGTCAATGTAAGCAATTCCTGACAAACGTAAATTATTTCGCTGTCTATAAAAAGGGAGTGGAGAGTTGGGAGAGACGCGATTAATCGCATCTCTACTAGGGAGTGAGGAGTGAGGAGTTGCGATTGCTTCCGTGTTTCGAAACCAATATTCACCACCATCTGTAACTTCTTGCATGGCAGCGACTAACTCAGGAAGTGGTGTACCCTTTGGGCAGTAGCCATTTACACCAATAGATTTGGCAGCTAATAGCAGTCCTTGTTCTTGCACAGAACTAAGAAGCAGAATTGGTAGGTTGGGATATAAGGCTTTGAGTTGCCGACAGAATTGTAAACCTAGCTGCTGGCTGGTGATGGAGCGACCATTACCGAATTCCAAAACCACCAAATTCACCTGTTTAGGGTCTTCTTGGGCAATTTCTGCTAGAATCTGCAAGGCAGTGGTATCAGTTTCTACTACTCCTGTTACTTCCAGGTTGGGAATTGCTTCCAAAGCTACCCGTAATCCCAGACGAAAAATTGGGTCTTGGTCGAATAACAATAATTTTAAAGGGCGATCGCTCATAGTCTACTCAATTACACAAGCACTGTTTTTTACCAATCAGAAAACAGCTTTGATACAAAACTTTGTCTCCACCTATTGTTACCTGTTTTCGCAAACTGAATAAATCGATCATAATTGCCATAAGCAGCTGTCACTGTGTAATTAAATGAACTTGAGTATTCGGCACTGGTTAGCAGAACGCTATATCGCAATCAATCAAATCAGAGGATTTTCGGCGGGGCAATTGGCAGGTATTGCCTACCGGATTGTTCAGGATATGGAAGTCAAAAGCCTCATGCCTTTTGATATCTGTACCTTGGTAGAGGTTTTAGAACTGCCTTTAGGGATTGTTTGGGAAGAAATCAGTCTGATTTCGCAGTTAACACAAAACCTGTTGCGTAGCCTCAGCCAAAAAAAACCGTTAAAACGTAACGAGGGTACATGGCTAGCGTTCCAAATTGCCTATCTTCAAGCTTTGCAAGCGATTCTAGAGCAGGAAGCAAGCCTAAAAAGACCGTGGTTAGATCGGGCAAGTATACCAATCCAAGCGCAAGTACTTAAAGAAGACGTTGGTAAACTCCTTCTCCAAGATTCGCAACTGCAAGGATTGTTGAAAACTCTCAGCCCAGGTAAATTAACTGATACACAAGCGGAACAAGCACTGTCTCTAATTGCAGATTCTTTACTGGTGCAACAAATAAATCATGCTGTCATCGCTTGGTTTGTTGCCAATGGTGCAGAAGAATATGAAGCTAAACTCTTAACACAGCGTTTAGTTCACTCACTTCCTGGTGAAATACTGATAGTTGTTACTGAAAATGCTGCCCCTTTAGCCCAACTGCAAAAGTTTTTCCGTTTGGGAATTTCATTAGCCCCCAGTTTTATAGCTCCAGAAGCTGGTTCTACAGTTGGTGAGAAAATTGACTTGCACCGAGAACATTACCGTGCAAGTTTGATTAAAAACCTCAGTATGCCTTTACTAATAGAATCCTTTACCCTCAAGGATATCTATGTGCCACAAAAAGGCTTACCAATAGAGGAAAGTATTTCTGATGTGGATAAAAAAGCTGTTAAGTCAGTTGATTTAAAAACATGGGCGCAGCAACAGCTAGCTGATTTAGAAACGATCGCTGTTATTGAGTCGGAACCTGGTTTTGGAAAAACCAGTTTTTGCCAACTCTGGGCAGCAGAGATAGCGCAAGAAGTTTACCCTATTTGGATGCCTATAGTAATTAGGTTAAGGGATATAAAATATGGCAAAACTTTAATCGAAACTCTAAATTCTGGTTTTGATGTTAATCTTTCAACCTGGTTAGAGCAAGAAAATATTCCTTGTCTGTTGCTACTGGATGGTTTGGATGAACTGCCCCCTTCTGCTTATGGTATAAGGGCAAAAGCAATTTTTGTTCAGCAATTACTGAACTTTCAATCTCAACATAGACACAAAATTGTGTTAACGAGCCGCTCAACAACATTACAGGAAATCGCCCCAGAAATCCCCCTATCATTGAAGCGAATTATCATTCAACCGTTGGATGTGGACGAATTCAAGCAATGGTTTCAGCAGTGGGCAAAAGTACAATCGTTGGCGATCGCTCAAAATTTCTTTACATTCTTAAAACAGTCAGGCTTATTTGTCAGCCAATCAAGGTTTCCAGAATTATCTACCCTTGTTCGTCAACCCCTAATGTTGCATTTATTGGGGATTTTACACCGCGACGGACTGCTAAATGATGAAGTATTACAACTAGCTGCTAATACCCCAAAGTCTTCTGTACTATGGGAAATTTATCATCGCCTAAGTCGATGGTTGTTGGGTTATCCGCTAACTGGTGGGATTAAAACGATGCTGCTGCGCTCAGGATCGGCTCATATCCACCGGACTCCAGAAGCGATCGCTAATTTACTTGCTAATCGTCATCCTCAAGATTTACTCGATCAAATGCAAGCGATCGCTCTGAAAATTTTACACTCGCAACGTCATCAAATTAATTTGGCTGGTGAATTTAACACTCTACCAGGATTTTATTTTAAAATTCGGGACTTAGAAAGCTCAGAAAAAACTAGTTTAATTGAGTTTTCGCATATTAAGTTAGGAGAATTTCTTTGTGCTAAAGCTGTGACTGCTGAGTTGAAATTATTAACTCAGTGCCAAAATGAGGCTTATGGTTCTCTCACTTTTGTACTTGATTCTCCTAGTAGCGTTGCCCAGCATATTTACAATTTACTCGGTTATGGGATACTGAGCCAGGAAATTGAAGAATTGGCGATCGCAATTTTACGCCGCGAACAAAAGCACAAGTTTTCTTTTGAAGTTTTGTTTCAACGTCTTTTGTCTTTCTGGCGTGCTTACTGTCAAGGCTATTGGTTAGACGAAGGCATAGCCCACAAAGCTTGGACTCATTTCCACGCACTACAAAACCCGGTGAATGTTGAGCAAGTCAATGCTGCTGTGGGATTGAATGTATTTTTATTGCTTTGTGCTTGCTATCGAGAAACCAAAATCCCTTTTTGGCCTTGTGGGAATCCGCTCAATTTAACAGAATTCAATCCAGAAGCTTTAAGTGCGCTAATTGCGAGAGCAACCGTTCTCCACAAAAGTGCCTTTGCAACCCGAATCAAGTCTCTGGCTGGACTCAATTTATCGAGAGCCTCTTTGTTACAAGTAGTGCTAACTGGGGTAAATCTTGAGCAGACAAACTTATCCAATGCGGAGTTAATCGGGACTAATTTGGCTGGAGCCAATTTGCAACAGGCTAATCTGACAGGCGCAAACCTTCAACAAGCTAACCTTACAGACGTAAACCTCGAACAGGCTAACCTGACAGGTGCAAATCTCCAACAAGCTAACCTTACGGGAGCAAATCTTAATTCAGCCGATCTCACCAACGCCTGCTTCTTTGATGCCATCCTTACTCAGGCTGGCAAAAAATTAGCTACTGATAATGGTGCCTTGTTCTCTAAAGAGTCGTTTCAAAGACTGAAAAGTTTGCGTAGTTTATCGCCGCAGGCATCGCAGCAACCCTTCTTAAATACCATCCAAATTACGCCAAACACAGATAAAAATTGGAATAAACCCCCTGCAAACGGGCTAATTGAAAGCTCTGAAGGCACAATTTTACCCGTAGGTTTCTATGATGATGATGTCGATGATGAAACCGTTTTTGGCAATAACTCTATTGATGACAAGTAGGTTGTCACAATTAAAGCTAACTGGCAAGGGCTATCATTTGTCCTTTGTCCTTTGTAGTTGATCGATAGTTCTTCTTCCCCTGCTCCCCTGCTCCCCTGCTCCCTGCTCCCTAGCCTTCTTGAGGATTACGGTAGCCAACAAAGTTAATACTGTAGTCAGTAATTCGCACTCCTGTTTCTTCTTCAATTTTGCGGAGCAAATCTTCTGGTAGTTCTACATGAACATCAAGAATTTGATTTGTATCCATACAGTTAATATGACTGTGAGAGTCACTAATATTGCCGTATAAACGCCCATCACAGCGCTCAATACATTCAATAATGCCCTGACTGGATAATGCTTCCAAATTTTGATAAACAGAGGTATGGCCGATCTCTTTACCTTCTTGGTTCAAGCGATCGTAAATCTCTCTAGCAGAAAGATGTTCATTTGCTTGCCAAAGTAATTCCAGAATAAAGCGACGCTGACGACTGACGCGCATACCCAGGATTTGACACCTATCTAGCGCATCTTCTAGAGAACGAATTGGTTTTGTTGAAATTGTTTGTTTTTGCATATTACAGCTTGTTAACTGTTAAGGGAATTTTCCCACTTCAATTTTTATTGGTTATTTAATATATGCAATAATATTGCACACCATTGTTCTACCTGTACTTGTGTTTTGGCTTGTGATGCTTCGGAAGTAACAGGTGGCGATAAATAACGATCTATTTTTTGCTTGCTGATGGCTACTTTGTCAGACCTTAATCTAAAACAAACTCATTACAACTTTAACTTAAAATTGCTGGAAATGTCCACTTTGGGGCAGGTGTTGCCTAGAGGCAATAGGCAAGAGGCAAGAGGAAAGAAGGCTTTTTGAGTTGTACGGAGTTTATTCAAAAATCAAATATGAGTCCTAAACCTCATCTATGTTGAAACCTAGAGTTTTTCTAAGATACAAGGTTGACCAAAATTATTAGCAAAAAAGTATTAGTAAGTACCAATTAATTTCTCAAGGTCAATGTAGCGTCAATCCCTGAAAGCTGCTACTGTATATTGTCGATCCTAAAGTTGAGCAAAAAGAAAGTGGCTGCTGAGTCAAAGACAATTGCGATCGCACTCAATAATGACTTCATTAATAATCTGGATCTGTCGCCTGCCTCAACGGTGATTGAACAACTGCTGCGAGATGGGGCCGCATCCCATGAACAGCAGCTACGCTTTGATATCAATTACGATCTCGAACCTGGCGATCCACGGGAACTTTCAGAAATTCCAGAAATACGGCTGTGGTTTGTGCGCCTAGATGCCAAATATCCCTGGTTAGCATTTTTACTAGATTGGAAAGCTGGAGAATTTGCTCGTTATGCCGCCATGCTAGTACCACACCAGTTCAGTTCCCAAGACGGCATTCAGTACAATCCTGAAGCCTTAGAAATATTTTTGATGCACAAAATCTTTATTTTAGGTGATTGGCTCAAACAGCAGGATATCCCCAGCCTCTCGCGGTTAAAGTCTATGGCTCAAATGCTGGGTTATGAATTAGATGATGCTTTTTTTGAGATATTTTAATACTGAAATAACCGCAAAATCTAGCTGTCACAACCAGGTTTTGCGGTCATTCAACAAACGCATGACTACATTAGATATCCAATAGACTAATTGCAGAAATTGGGGCAAACTGCTGGTTTAGCCACCCCAGATTTTCTCTAAAACTGCGTTTGGCGAAACATCCGCTGTTTTTCCCGTAGGGGATGCAATGGCCAGGAATTTATCGTTTTTCGGCAACAACTTAGCTGGATCGGTGGGCCCAAATAGGGCGATGGTATAGGTTTGGACTGCAACACTCAGTTGTAGTGCCGGACTATCAGTAGACAACATCAAATTTGCCCCGGCGATCATAGCAGTTAACTTGCCAATATCATCTGGGGCAGTCACCTTAATATCTGGAGAAGACCCCAGAAGCGATCGCACAAACTGTTCATCGCCAATTCCCTTAACAACCACCACAGGCAGGTCAGGCTGCTTGTCTTGGAAACCTTGAATAATTTGATGCCAACTTTCGACAGGGTAGATTTTATCCAGTTCTTTAGCCTGAGATAACTGGCCAGAACCGCCATGAATCAAGATATAGCCTGTTTCATGCACCCCTAAGCGTTTCTGTTCTTTTTGTGCCCACTCAATATCTGGTTTGGGTACATTTACTGCTAACTCTGGGACAGGACTATTTATTTCCAATGGTTGCAGCAAATCGTGATATGCTGCCGCCACATACTGGGATGCTTTAAATGGCACAGCGTGGGTCAGAAAAACCGAACCATTGCCTTTGTAGCCAATACGTATGGGAATTCCCGTCAACCAGAGCAAAAGACTAAGCAACCAAATTTGCTTAACAACAATGACAACATCGTATTCGCGATCGCGAATTGTTCCCACCAAGTTACCCCAATCTGCCAGACTATTACGGTCGTTAAAATCAAAGTTCAGCACCTCGTGAACTGACTTGCTCACTCGGTAGGCAGCCTTTGACCGGGGTTCAACAACGACATCTATCTGAGCGTCAGGGTAATTGCGCTTCAGGTCATCTAGAGTCGGAAAGAAGAGAATTTGGTCGCCAATTCCGCCAGGTACAAGGGCTACTACTCGCATAATATTTATTGACGCTTACTCGCTCCCTATTTTAGGGGAAAATATATAGCTTAAAGATTGAGGAATTCTGTGTATTTACTAATTCCAGCTGCGGGAATCGGAAAAAGAATGGGTAGTAACCGCAATAAACTCCTGCTGAAAGTGCGATCGCAACCAATTATTGCTTGGACTCTATTAGCCGCAGAAGCTGCCAATACAATCAGTTGGATCGGGATTATTTCTCAGCCTACCGATTGGCCAGACTTCAGAGCAATTCTCGCCGATCTCAAGCTTACTAAACCAGTGGAATTGATTCAAGGTGGCTCCACGCGTCAAGAATCTGTTTACAACGGCTTGCAGGCTTTGCCACTAGCCGCAGAACAAGTGTTGATTCACGATGGCGCTAGATGTCTCGCCACACCAGATTTATTTAACTCTTGTGCCCAAGCCATTCGCCACTGTCCCGGTTTAATTGCTGGTGTACCCGTCAAAGACACCATCAAAGTTGTTGATGAACAAGGCATAATTCAAGAAACACCCGACAGACAAAAATTGTGGGCGGCACAAACTCCCCAAGGATTTGATGTCAAGTTGTTGAAACAGTGCCACGCTGAAGGAGTCCGTCAAGGTTGGGAAGTAACTGACGATGCCGCTTTATTTGAAAAGTGCGGCATCGAAGTCCGAATTGTCGAGGGAGAGGAGACAAATTTAAAAGTGACGACTCCACAAGATTTAGCGATCGCAGAATTTATTCTCACAACTAGAGGCGTTTGAGGAATGGGGAATGGGGAATGAACTAACGTCCAATGCCCAATCCCAAATTTGAGGGCTAACAATATTTTGACAATTTACGATATAATGCCACACACTTGTTGATTATTAGTTGTCATGTACTAATGACCAATGACTAATGACCAATGACTAATGACAAATGACTAAATGATTACAGCCACAGCGACGAAGATAGAAGCAATTCTCTATTTAAAGGGTAAACCCTTGTCGCTCGGCGAAATCGCCGAGTATGCAGCGTGCGATCGCGCCGCTGTCAAAGAAGGCATAATTGAACTCATGGACAATTATGCCCACCGAGATAGCGCCCTAGAGGTAATAGAAACCCCTGATGGTTACAGTTTGCAACTACGGTCTGATTTTCAGGATCTAGTGCAAACGATGATACCAGTAGAATTGGGTGTAGGTGCATTGCGGACTTTAGCAGCGATCGCCCTCAATAGTCCAATACTCCAGAGCGACTTGATTAACTTGCGCGGTTCAGGAGTATATCAACACGTTCCAGAACTCGTAGAACTTGGTTTTATCCGCAAACGCCGAGATAGCGATTCTCGCTCCTACTCACTCCAAGTAACCCCAAAATTCCATCAGTATTTCCAAATCGAACAACTCCCACAAATACTTTCCAACAACCAAAAGGAAGAACAACTAGAACTAGAACTAGAACTAAAGGGAGTAGGGAATGGGGAATAGGGAATGGGGATGATGAGGAAGACAAGGAGGAATTATTGAATAAGTCTCTTCCTTGTCTCCCCCCTCTTCCTTGTCTCTTCTTCATGCCCAATTCCCAATTCCCACTTGCCCTGAGCGTAAAGCCTACGGCATAGCTTCGCTTAACGCGTAGCGTCTCGTAGAGAAGGCGTTCGCATAGCGTCCCGCAGGGAAGGGATTCCCAATCCCCAATCCCAATGACTTATACCCGTGGTGAATGCGCTAGCCTTGTACTATGGTTTAGAGTAGAGTTAGCAATTAAGCTAAATAAAACTGCCAATGGTGTTTAATCCTGACTTTTTAAATGACAACTCCGAGGAACACCCTAATCAACTTCTTTCCGACCACGCTGAGGAATACCCCAATCAGTTACTCAAATATCTACAACATCAGTCTCCTGATGTTCTAGCGAGGATTGCTCAATCCGCCAGCCCTGAAATTAAACAAATCATCTCGCAAAATGTCCAAGGGCTAGTAGGAATGCTCCCGGCAGAAAATTTCAACGTGCAAATTACAACAGATCGGGATAACTTAGCTGGGCTTCTAGCGTCGGCCATGATGACAGGGTATTTTCTGCGCCAGATGGAACAAAGAATGCAGTTAGAGCATTTGTCTAATGGTCAATAGTCAATAGTCAAACATTCTGGGACTATTGACCAAATAATTACTAATTCGTAATTCGTAATTCGTAATTCAAAAAGTTACATCAACCCACACTGGATTAAAAATTCAGTGGTTAACAAGACATTTGTTGAGAGTTCAAGCTTCCACTGATAACGTAGCGGTAGCAAATTCGCTTACTCCTGCAAAGAAGCAAGCTACGCACAGGATCTCTTAGAGAGCGTCTTGCAATTACGAATTATCAATTACGAATTATTTTGACTACTTCCTTTCAGGATAAGCTCCTGATTGTACTTTGAAGGTTTGAATTTTCCCGCTACGATTGACCTCGATAGCTATTATGTCCCCAACTTTGCTGGACTCTACCAGCTTTTGAACTTGGGCCGAGGTTTTGACTGGCTTACCGTTAACTTTTTGAATCACGTCTCCAGGAAGCAATCCTCCACGCTTGGCTGGGGAATCGCCTGTGACTCCTTTAATCACAATCCCAACATCCTGCTGAATGTTCAGTTGATTCTCTTGATTAATCTGCTGTTTTTTAATGGCAGAAAGGTCTGCCATTTCAACACCCAAGAAGGGATGTTCTACACGCCCTTTGGTAAAAAGTTCATTGGCAATGCGGGCGGCGGTTTCAATGGGGATCGCAAAACCGAGTCCTTGAGCATCAGCACGAATGGCAGTATTAACACCAATCACTTCGCCTTGAGCGTTTAACAAGGGTCCACCGGAATTACCAGGGTTAATTGCAGCATCAGTTTGGATAAAGCTAACTCGCTTATCTGGTACACCAACTTGAGTACTGGTGCGATCGGTAGCGCTGATAATGCCGATAGTGACAGTATTATCTAAACCCAGAGGGTTGCCAATTGCGATCGCCCACTGTCCTGGTATTAAGTTTTGCGAATTGCCCAGTTTTACAGTTGGCAAATGATTCGCTTTTATTTTCACCACTGCCACATCTGTCACAGAATCAACTCCTACCACCTTCCCCTCTAAACTTCGACCATCCTTGAGGGTGACTTGTACTGTATCTGTATCTGCTACTACATGAGCGTTAGTGAGTAATTCCCCATCCTCGCTCAAAATAAATCCCGATCCTGTACCGCGCTCAATCCGTTCTTCGGGAATTGGTTGCTCATCCTCTCCAAAAAATCGCCGCAAGAGCGGATTTTTTAACGCGTCAGAGATGGGATTGGCGACTTTGCGAGTGGCATTAATTCGCACCACAGCCGGGCCAACTTTTTGCACTGCCGTCGCAATAAAATTCACATTATCGCCTCCAGTAGCCCCAATTGCTCCATTAGGAGAATTTGGCACTACAGATTCTGGAGGCGAAGCCATTGTCACATTTCTTAACTGTTGGAATGAGGAATTTTGTAGCAGGAGATAGCGACTGCCAAACAAACCTGCACCACAGCCAAATACCAGTAAGAACAAATAAACACCTAGTTGGTTTAAAGATAACTTCATAATAATTCTGCTTAAGGACAACAATGCAGTTGCTAATTTCTAAGTGTAGTCAAGCTAACGGCAAGTGGACAGATCAATTTACGAGGAATTAAGCATTGGGAATTGGGAATTGGGAAGAGGACTTGGGGACAAGGGGAAAGACTTGTTTCAAGTTCTCACCCCTTGTCCCCTTGTCCCCCTGCTCCCCGATCTCCCCACTTCCCACACTCTCCATCTAAAATTTAAAGTTAATGCGCTCTCGATCTGTATACATGACTTTAACCTTTCGTCAACTGTTTCTCTGTAGCCTAGTTAGCGCCTTGGGCCTAGTAAGCATACTGCCAAACTTGAACAGTGCTAACGCTGCTGTAGGTGGTTGCCCGATTCCAGCCCTATCTCGCTTCCAACGCCATAAAGTTGTTCGTGGCGAAACTTTGGAGAGCATAGCGCAGCGCTACAATCTCATACCTACAACTATTATTGGCATGAATCCAGCTTTGCAGAATGGCGCGGTCGCAGCCGTTGGTAGTGTGCTTCAAATTCCTCCCTACAATGGGATTGTAGTTGAAGTACCTCGTGGTCAAACTTGGCGACAGGTAGCAGCACAATACAAAGTTCGTGCTGATAGCCTTTTTGAGGTGAATGGCTGCCAACAAGACCCCAGAATCGTGTTTGTTCCGGGGGTAAATTGGTCGCCCAATGGTGTTGTAACTAAGTCCCCTTTACCTACTGATGCAGCTACGCCAAACCGTGCATCCCTGTCTGGATATCCCTTGGCACAAGTGGCAAATGTAGGATTAGCTTATGGATGGCAAATTAATCCGGCGACAGGTGAAGTTTTCTTCCACAGTGGTGTTGACTTATTAGCACCAGTTGGGAGTAATGTGTTAGCGATCGCTCCTGGAACCGTAGCCTTTGCTAATGACCAAGGTTCTTATGGCAAGTTGGTCATCATTAACCACAGTGGCGGGCTTCAAAGCCGCTACGCCCAACTTGACAGTATCAAGGTTACTGTCGGTCAGCAAGTAAAAAAAGGAGACTTACTAGGAACAGTAGGCACTAGTGGAAAACCAACTTCCACTCAACCGCATCTCCATTTTGAAGTGCGTTCTACCTCATCTTTGGGTTGGGTAGCACAAGACCCAAAAGGTTATTTGAAGAAATGAAGAAGCGGGGAGGCAGGGGAGCAGGGGAAGCAGAGGGAGCAAGGGGGAAATAACCAATTCCCAATTCCCAATTTCCAATTCCCAATGCCCAATACCCAATACCCAATGCCCAATGCCCTATGCCCAATTCCCAAATTCGCTAGATTTTATGATGTGCATTCCTGCCTCTGCAAACCTTGCAAATGCTGCATCTGCCTGTTCTGTGTAGTCCACAATATTTGGAACAACAACGGGGGAAGTGCAATCTTCTAAGAGATAGATTTTTTGAGCGAGGGTAGCATCTACCTCTTTAATTTCTGTTAATAAATCGTCAATTGTCCAGGCGACGCAATGACTTTTAGCTTGACCACCAATAATAACAGTATCAAATTCTAAAAGTTGCTTAATCAAACGGGTGTTCTTTTGACCAAGTGGACGTTGTTCAAAATCTTCCAACACCTCTGGACGTAAGATCGAATAGTTTTCTGTTAAAGGATTTTCACCTTTGATTTCAAATTGTGTTTGGCTTTGACGAGCAATACTGTGGAAAAATATTGCCTCCTCCACCGATGAAACTAAAGCATGACCAATACCGCCCAACATAGAATGATAAGGCCAAATTGTCAGGGGATATTTACCATCTTGACTGAGTTTTCTAACGTAATGATAAGCGTGTTTTTCTAATAACTCATAATCCCCATTAGTAACACTGTTAGCAACTGCTGGGTTAACCTTCCAGATACCTTGTTCAATGTCTGCTAAAGTGATGTTAGTTGCTGCTGGAGTAGGATGTTCTCCGGCAGCATTCACCCAAAAAATAGGATGGAAGATTTGCGTTGCTGTATGGGTATCTAGAGTAGGTATAATTTTTGTAATGACTCCCAAGTTGCGATAGATAAACTCACACAATCTGACGTTATCATTCACCGCCTCATTCCCAGATTGTCCACCTACAAATAATTCAAAGTTGGGGATGCAAAAAGTATTTTGAACATCAATTAACAATAAGCAAATACGATTTTTATCTGAAGATGCTGCTTTGATGCCATGTTGTTTTACCCAAGCTTCAGCTGTTGCAGCTATTTGTTGGTAAGGTACACGCCAGACCTCTCCTACTTTATTGGGGTTAAAGTGTGGGGGAATTGGTAGTTGGGTTGTTGTTTGGGCGATCATAATTTCAGCTTTTCAATTTTATATTAGGATTTACGCACATTCATCGAATTCTTCTTTGAGCAAAGCACGATTTCGGATGTCACAGGTTGAGCAGTAATACTCTACTCAACCGTAACCTCCAATTATTGATACAGCAATAAATAACAATATTGTTAGTTCCAGAACAGGATGATAACTATAGGAATCCGCTTTGATTTTTGTATCCCTCACGGGAGCGTAGCCATATTTACTTGCGTGGGAAGGCAAGAGGCAAGAGACAATAAGCAATAGGAAAGAAGGCTTTTTGAATTGTACGGAGTTTTTTCAAAAATCAAATATGAGTCCTATATCAATGATACTTATGACATAAATCTTCTGATAGAGAGACGAGAACAAGATGAAATTGTATTCTGTTAACAATGTTATTTTGACGTAAATATTTATAAGGAAAAAATGGTTTTTATCAGAATTTAAGCCAGAAGAATTACTGAATATTATTACTCAACAAAAGCAGAATGGAGTAAAAAGATGAAGTTTCGCCTAAGACGGCGTAGATTGGGCCAATTGATGCTCGTCAGTACAGTAGCGACTACGCTCAGTAGTTTTGCAGAGAAAACTGTGGCACAAACTCCGATAAAAAGAACTACCCCCATGCTGAAAAGTTCGATATCTGAAACTATGAAGGTGACGCTACAGGTGAACGGAACAAAACATAGTTTGCAAATTGAACCGCGTGTTACCTTACTTGATGCACTTCGCGAATACATAGGGCTAACTGGTAGTAAAAAAGGTTGTGACCACGCTCAATGCGGTGCTTGTACAGTGCTGGTTGATGGACAGCGAATTAACTCCTGCCTGACTTTTGCCATCATGCACACAGATGCTGCCATTACAACTATTGAAGGTCTGGCACAAGGAGACAATCTGCACCCGATGCAAGCCGCATTTGTTGCCCGCGACGCATTTCAGTGCGGTTATTGCACACCGGGACAAATTTGTTCGGCGGTGAGTTTAGTCAACGAAGGACACGCTAAGTCAGATGACGACATTCGGGAATTGATGAGCGGTAATATCTGCCGTTGCGGTGCTTATCCAAATATCGTGGCTGCTGTCCGCGATGTCTTAGAAGGAAAAAAAGATGCAGCCGTTTAACTATCAAAAAGCGCGACAAGCGGAAAATGCCGTGGCATTGGTGGCTCCAGATGCCGAAGCCTCCTATCTTGCTGGTGGTACCAGCCTAATCGATTTGATGAAGTTGAATGTGCAAACGCCAAGAGAGTTGGTTGATATTAACCCACTCCCACTAAGCAAGATAGAAATGCAAAGTAACAATCTGCGGATTGGAGCAATGGCACGTAATAGCGATGTTGCTTATGATGCAATAATTCAAAAGCGTTACCCTGTGCTGTCAGAAGCGTTGTTGTCTGGAGCATCACCGCAACTGCGAAACATGGCAACAGTGGGCGGAAATTTGCTACAACGTACCCGGTGTTACTACTTCCGCGATACTTCCATGCCCTGCAATAAGCGCGTTCCTGGTTCCGGTTGTGCGGCAATTGAGGGTTATAATCGGATTCATGCAATTCTCGGCGGTAGCGATCGCTGTATTGCCACTCATCCTTCTGATATGGCGGTGGCAATGGTGGCACTTGATGCGGTTGTGCAAACACGAGGGCCGAATGGAGAGCGGAGTATTCCCCTTGTAGATTTTCATCTTGTCCCTGGCGAGACACCAGAACGGGAAACAGTTTTACAACATGGAGAGTTGATTGTTGCCGTTGACTTACCTGCTTCACCCAATGCAGCCCGATCGCACTATTTAAAAGTTCGCGATCGCGCCTCTTATGCTTTTGCAATGGTATCAGTGGCGGCGGCGCTAGATATTCAAAATGGGATCATTCGCTCGGCTCGCATTGCCCTTGGTGGGGTAGGGACAAAACCGTGGCGTGCCTACGATGCAGAAAAAGCGCTTTTGAATAAACCAGCAAACCAAGCAGCATTTCAAGCAGCAGCAAATACTGCCGTTGCTGGAGCTAAACCTCAAAAATACAACGGGTTTAAAGTCGAACTGGCTAAACGCACCATTGTTAAGGCGCTGACAACAGTAGGAGGGATGGCATGAATGCAAGTGATACAAATATAGTTGTCGGCAAACCACTCAACCGAGTTGATGGTTATCTTAAGGTGACAGGTGAAGCACGCTATGCAGCAGAGTTTCCAGTTGCAAAAATGACTTATGGAGTCACAATTCAAAGTGCGATCGCTAAAGGGAAGATTGCCCAAATCGATACAAAGGCGGCGGAGCAAGTACCGGGTGTATTAGCAGTTATTACCCACCTCAACGCGCCCAAAGCTGATGGAGAAAAGGGCGGCGGTCATAAGGTGCAAGTGTTACAAGATAACACTGTACTGTATAGCGGTCAGCATATTGGTGTCGTCGTTGCCGATACCTTTGAACGAGCGATGTATGCTGCCTCACTCGTACAAGTTCGCTATGACGAAGAGAAACCCACCATCAATATGCGGGAGAATCTCGCTAAAGCATACTTTCCTAAAGGTAAAATCCCTAGAGAGGAATCGCCTGATTCATCTCACGGCAATGTCAAACAGGGACTAGCGAATGCTGCTGTGCGCGTCGAGCAAACCTATACCACTCCAGTGGAAAATCACAATCCGATGGAGCCTCATGCCACAACAGCAGTTTGGCAAGGCGATCAATTGCTGTTGTATGACGCAACTCAGGGAATTTTTTCGACTCAACAAAAAGTTGCGGAGGTATTAGGAATTGAGCCTGAGAAAGTCCGCATTATGTCTTACTTTGTGGGCGGTGGCTTTGGTTGCAAAGGGTCGGCTTGGTCGCACGTACCACTAGCAGCGATCGCAGCACGGCAGGTAAATCGCCCAGTCAAATTAGTTCTGGGACGGATACAAATGTATGGGCCTGTCGGCTTCCGACCAGAGACAATTCAACAAGTTTCTTTGGGTGCTACCCGCGAAGGAAAATTAACTGCACTCCGACACACTGGCACTTCACAGACTTCAACTTTTGATGAATTCATTGAACCTGTTGGTAAAAGTGCCCGCATGATTTACGCTTGCCCGAATATCGAAACTAGCCATCGTCTGGTTCAGCTAGATCAGGGAACACCAACCTATATGCGGGCCCCAGGTGAAGCTTCTGGATCGTTCGCCTTAGAGTCGGCAATGGACGAACTCGCTTATGCACTCAATATCGATCCGGTGGAACTGCGTCTGCGTAACCATGCTGATGTCGATCCTAGTAAAGGACTGCCTTGGTCGAGCAAGTCACTCATCCAGTGCTACAAGACAGGAGCAGAAAAATTTGGCTGGCAAAAGCGCAATCCTCAACCCCGTTCGATGCGAGACGGCAATTATTTGATTGGTTGGGGTATGGCAACAGCTACTTATCCTACCAATCGTTCTCCAGCATCAGCGATCGCTAAGATTATGGCAGACGGTACAGCTGTAGTGCAAAGTGGTTCTCAAGATATTGGTACAGGCACTTATACTGTCATGACTCAAGTTGCAGCTGAGGCGCTTGGTCTAGCAGTTGAGAAAGTTCGCTTTGAACTAGGCGATACTAAGATGCCAAAAACTCCCGTTTCCGGTGGTTCGCAAACCGCCGCTAGTGTGAGTTCGGCTGTACATTTAGCGGGCAATCAAGCTCGCAGTAAGCTTTTGCAACTAGCACTTGCCGATGAAAAATCACCGCTTTATAGTTCAAATGCTGAAGATGTGATTGCCCAAAATGGCAGCTTTTTCTTAAAAAATAAATCGTCTGTAAGCGAAACATATCAGGCAATCTTGGCACGGCATGGAATGAAAACGATCGAAGCACGTGCAGATGCCAAGCTTGGGGACGAGCAAAAGAAGTTTTCAATGCACGCATTTGGATCGCAATTTGCCGAAGTCCGCGTTAACCCTGATTCCGGCGAAGTGCGAGTAACGCGCTGGGTGGGAAGCTTTGGTGTTGGACGTATCCTCAACGCCAAAACAGCCAACAGTCAACTCATCGGTGGGATTGTCTACGGTATCGGGATGGCACTGATGGAACATACGATTATAGACCCGAATCTAGGACGCGTTGTCAACCATGATTTAGCTGAATATCACGTACCAGTAAATGCAGACGTTCCTGATATTGAGGTGTTGTTTGTCGATGAACACGATCCACATATCAACCCGCTTGGTGTCAAGGGGATTGGGGAAATTGGCATTACCGGTACTGCTGCGGCGATCGCTAACGCTGTTTATCATGCCACAGGTAAGCGCGTTCGTGATTTGCCAATTACATTAGATAAATTGTTGTAGTCATTTGTCATTAGGCATTGGGAATTGGGAATTGGGCATAAGGAAGAGACTTATTCAATAATTCTCCCTTGTCCCCCTTGTCTTCCTTGTCTCCCTCATCTCCCTCTGCCCCCTGCCTCCCCTGCTCCCCTGCTCCCCCTGTCCTCCATCGAGCGGTTACGCCATCGCAACGGCCTTTTTACGAGAAGGACGTTTGCGGTCTGATTTTTTCTTCAGTCCCACCGCTTGGGCTTGATCGCTATCTGAGCCATATTGCCCGCGCACAACTTCTTTCATCGCTAATACAGCATTATGAAATTCCCATTCTGCTAATCGGGCAGCATCAGCAGCAGCCCGGTACAAAGCTAGTTTCTCTGTTTCGGCTTGTTGAGAAATCAACATCGCCTGATAAACTTCCTGTAACTTTGTTGATGAGGCATCAACACGGGTTGTATTGTAAGTGCTGACGGTTTGCAAACCGTGGAATGAACTAATATCTTGACTAATGGTTTGAGGACGCAAACGGCGTGTTGTATCTTGGATAGTCATAGATGTATAAGTACTATAGTCTACATTTAATGTACCCATTACAACTCAAAAGCTATCAGTAAGATAAATTTAAATAGATATTTGGTGAACAATGATGTAGAGACGCAAAAGCGCGTAGCGGGGCGTTAGCGTAGCCCAGCCCAGTCCAATTTCGCGTTTTTACATTGCATTGTGAATGTATCAATTTGCATTGTAAATGTATCGGCTTGCATTGTGAATGCATCAGTTTGCATTGTAAATGCATCGGTTTGCATTGTGAATGCATCGGTTTGCATTATGAATTCATCGCCTTGCATTATGAACGCATTGGCTTGCATTGTGAATGCGTCTTACGGAGTAAGTTCTAAAACACACCTTAGTTAGATTCTCTATGCCAAATTGTCGTGATACATTTGGCTTATTCCTGTTATTGCTTGTAGGAGACAATTATAGAGATTGGTAAACACAATTTTTAATAAACTGCTTCCGCTTCGAGACTAGAGTAAAACGACACTACAGCAATGAATCCAGCTTATCTGGGTTAAATATTAATACTATGCTTAACTGTTTTTTAAGCAAGAAAAGGCATTGGCATTCATCAAAAGTTTGAAGTTAGAAGCAAAGGAAAATGTTGAATTATAACTGCAAATTATTGAAGCAAACCTGGAGACGATCGTGACTAAATTAACAAATTTACGAGTTGCAGTATTAGCAACCGATGGGTTTGAAGAAGCTGAACTTACAGAACCCGTAAAAGCACTCAAAGAAGCTGGCGCACAAGTTGAAATTCTCTCAACCAAATCTGGACAAATCCAAGCGTTTCGGCATCATGACAAAAGCATAACTGTAAATGTCGATCGGGTTCTCGATCGAGCAGAAGCAAGCGAATACGATGCAGTGTTGTTACCTGGTGGCGCACTCAATGCCGATACGCTAAGAATGGGGCCGAAAGTACAATCTTTCTTACAGCAAATACAACAAGCAGGTAAACCATTCGCCGTTATTTGCCACGCAGCTTGGGAATTGATATCTGCCAACTTGGTGCAAGGACGCACTTTAACCAGCTATTACACAATTCAAGATGACATCCGTAACGCAGGCGGTAACTGGATAGATAAAGAAGTTGTAGTAGATGGAAATTGGGTAACAAGTCGTCAACCAGATGATATCCCGGCATTCAATCAGGAAATGTTGAATCTGTTTGCACAATTTGCACCAACGGCATCCGGCTCACATTAATCGGTTGTCTGGCTCCTGATTTTAACTCGTCATTACATTAGCGATCGCACCCAACTATCCGATCGCGACAGTTTTGCATTTCAAAATACACTTTTATTTAAGGAAAGCCTTGATTATGTCCAACTTCAAAATATTTTCTACTGGTTTAGCAGCGATCGCTTTATCTGTCGCAACTGGTTGCACACCAACTACTCCCCGCGACCAGAATACATCGGAAGTTCCATCTGCTCAGTCTGTGCAAGCAACTGAGAGCCCATCTCCAACTGCTTCCCCAACTGTTTCACCAACTACATCAGGTCAAAATAATCTTAGTTCTTCAGACAGACAATTTATCACTGAAGCGGCTCAAGATGGTTTAGCAGAAGTCCAATTAGGACAACTTGCATCACAACGTGGAAAGAGCGATGTAGTCAAACAATATGGACAGCGTATGGTTCAAGATCATACCCAGGCCAACGCGCAACTCAAACAGTTGGCAGCTCAAAAAGGTGTCACGCTGCCAACTACTATCGGCAGCAATAATCAGCAAATCAAGCAACGTTTATCTAGGCTTTCTGGTAGTAACTTCGATCGCCAATATCTGAATCAGATGCTTCAAGCTCATGAAAAGGATGTCGCGGCATTTCAAACTGAAGCTGAACAGGGACAAGATCCAGATGTGAAGGCATTTGCGGCTCAAACGCTACCAACCCTCCAACAACACTTGGAAGAGGTTCGTTCCATTGTTAATCCTGGTGGAACTTCAAATAGTACCCCAACTAGCAGCCCAACTAGCAGTCCAACTAGCAGTCCAACTAGCAGCCCAACTCCAACCAGCACCCCATAAATCCCAAATTTCATCATTAAAAAACCACAATGTCTGAATTGTTTAAAGGAGAGTTTTCTCGTCGTCAGATTCTAACAACTGCTGGATTAGGAGCCATTTCAGCCGCCGCCCTTGGTAGTATGAACGAAGAGGTTGCAGCCCAACAACCGACTGGGCAAGCTACCCCACATGGAGGTTCCTTACCGCCTCAGATTAAATTTGCGCCGATTTCAGAAAAGACTGAGGTAGATACAGGCGGGCCTCCAACAGCATTACCTCCAGAGCGACGTTTGGGATTTGCGATCGTTGGACTGGGCAGACTGGCGTTAGAAGAAATCATGCCTGCATTTGCAGAATGTAAACTAGCAAAGCCAACTGCATTAGTTAGTGGTGATGCTGCCAAAGCAAATCAAGTTGCCCAGCAGTATGGCATTAAACCGCAGAATGTTTACAATTATCAGAATTACGACAATCTCCGCAATAATTCAGACGTTGATGTTATCTATATAGTGCTGCCCAACAGTATGCACCGGGAATATACGGTGCGTGGTGCTAAAGCCGGTAAGCATATTTTGTGTGAAAAGCCAATGGCGACTACGGTAGAAGATTGTCAACAGATGATCGATGCGTGCAAACAAAGCGATCGCAAGTTGATGATTGCCTATCGCTGCCAATATGAGCCGCACCATCGCGCCATGATTCAGATGATCCGCAGCAAAGAATTAGGAACTCTGAAGGTGATTCAGGCAGATAATGGACAAAACCAGGGCGGGGATTTAAACCAGTGGCGATTAAAACGCGCTTTAGCTGGAGGTGGATCTTTACCAGATGTAGGAATCTATTGCCTGAATGCAACTCGCTATTTGACGGGAGAAGAACCGATCGCAATTAGCGCCCAAACCTTCAGCACTCCTGGCGATCCACGCTTCAAAGAGGTGGAAGAAAGTGTTACTTTTCAACTGCGGTTTCCTAGTGGAGTGCTAGGGATTTGCTCTACTAGCTATGGCTTTCACGAAGGGCGGCGGTTTCGTGTCTTTGGCTCTGATGCTTGGGGACAACTCGATCCGGCGTTCTCTTACAACGGTTTGCGAATGATGATTTCGCGCAAATCACCAACCAATAGTATGGCAGAAAACATCAGCGAAGTGCGGATAGGTGAAAAAAACCAGTTCGCCTTAGAAATGGATCATATTGCAGATTGTGTGATTCAGAATAAACAACCCCACACACCAGGGGAAGAAGGTTTGCAAGACCAAAAACTAATAACATTGATTTACGAAGCCGCACAAACAGGCAAAACAATCTCTCTACCTCGTGTATCATCAGGACTGGATGCCACTCGTGGCCCCGCTCCTAGAATGCTTCATTAAAGTTGAAGCGTTTTTTAAATGCAGAGAGACATATTGGCATTGCAAAGGGACGCATTGGCATTGCAGAGGAACGCATTGGCATTGCAGAGGGACGCATTGGTATTGCAGAGGGACGCATTGACATTACAGAGGTACGCATTAACATTACAAAGGGACGCATTGGCATTGCAGAGGAACGCATTAATTGAACTTAGTACAACATTTCATTAATTTGTAGCTAATTTATTGCGTTTACTTTTGCGCTCCTCTGCATTTATACCAATTCTCTATGAAGATGCACATAACAAGACCCCCCTGTAGTCCCCCCTTGGCAAGGGGGGACGGCGACAGCTGGGGGTAAATATATGCAGCTTCACAAAGAAACGGTATTAAATAAAATTAAACCTTTAACCAGTTCGTTAAAAAAATTGACTTTCACAAATAGTTATAGATCAACAAAGTTCAGTGAGCGTCAAAAACCACCGAAAATGTTGGGTTTCGTTCCTCAACCCAATCTACGATTATCCTTCAATGAAGCGTATTGAGTTATAGCCTTAACTAAACTTTATTAGTTTTCATTGTCACTATAATATCTTCAAGCTTCAAAACTACTATAAATAGAAAAATAAGCAATCAAATGAATGAATTACAAGCAATTTTAGAAGGCTTTGAATCCAGTCAAGAAAGTGGTGAAATCACTTTTCTTGCAACTGTAGTTAAAACTCAAGGTTCAACCTATCGCCGACCTGGTGCTAAAATGTTTATGACAAATACAGGTCGGACGATTGGAACAATCAGTGCTGGTTGCTTAGAGAATGACGTATTTGAGTATACTCAGCAACGAATGTCAGACGGCAAACCAATTCTTGTTACTTACGATCGCACCGCCTCTGAAGATATTCTTTGGGGTTTTGGTTTAGGGTGCAATGGGGTAGTACAAGTTCTCATCGAACGGCTTGAGAGAAAAAGCATACCCAATGCGATCGCTTTTACACAAGAGTGCTTTCATAAAAAACATTTGGGTATTATTGCTACAGTCTTTGCTTTTGAAGGCGAGGTAGATGTGGAACTTGGGTCGCGCTTACTGCTCTATCCAAATGGTAAAATTGTCACTGACATTAAAGATCAATATTTAATTCAATCTCTGAGCGCAGATACTCAAGCGGCCTTTGTTAATCAAAAGCCAAGCGTCAACAACTATCAGTTACCTTTCGGCAGTGCAGAAGTTTTCATCGAAGTCATTCAACCACCCACACCTTTAGTAATATTTGGTGCAGGTTATGGCGCTGTACCCATAGCAAAGTTTGCTCAAGCATTAGGTTGGGATGTTACTGTAGTTGATTGTCGAGCTAATGACACAACTAGAGCGCGATTTCCTTTAGCTTGTGATGTGATCCTTAGCAATCGATACATTATACATAAACAGATTTTTATAGATGTTCAAACAATAGCTGTAGTGATGACGCATAATTATCTTGACGATCTAGAAATTTTAAAGATGATGCTACCATCGCCTGCACGTTATATTGGCGTTTTAGGAACAAAGTATCGCACAGAAAGATTGCTGGAAGATTTATCCATCAAAGGGATAGTTCCTACTAGTGAACAATTAAATAGATTGTATAGTCCTGTTGGTATTGATATCGGTGCAGAGACACCAGAAGAAATAGCGATCGCCATCATTGCAGAAATTCAAGCAGTGCTGAAAAACCGCAATAGTAATTTTTTAAAAAATCGTAATCAACCAATTCATAAAAGTTATCAAGACAATTTTAATTTGTGACTAGCTACATAGTGCTTATCTGTTATGATATTCACCCATAAGCAATATAGAAACTGAAACATCAAGCATAGCTATTATTCTTGTGGCGGGTACAGCAAAAAACCTGTTGCTTGATTAATGATGTCGTTTTTTGCATCACATTGCAGAAATTGCGATTGTCGCTTCAGTTTGTAACCTGTGGTAATCGAATGTCCTTGAAGTTAATTTTTCGATTGCTTGATGTTCATCATGATGTATTTACTGCTTATAAAGCCAATTTGGTCTACATTTTTGTTTAAGTCCCAATAGGATTTCTATATGCAAAAAAAGGTAGTGTTGCGATGAGAATCTTGCTGATCGAAGATGATGAAGTTTTAGCGAGTGTTTTGTTGCAGTCTCTTACCCAACAACACTATGCTGTTGAAATAGCAGAAGATGGACAAATTGGTTGGGAATATGCCCAAGCTACGAACTACGACCTGATATTAACAGATGTGGTACTGCCGAAGCTGGATGGTATTACTTTATGCCAGCGCTTACGTTCTAATGGCTGTTCCACTCCTATTTTATTGATCACAGCAAAAGATGAAACTAGCGATCGCATTCGTGGACTTGATGCTGGTGCAGATGATTATCTAATTAAACCTTTAAATTTAAGAGAACTTCAAGCAAGAGTACGCGCTTTGCTACGTCGCGGCGATACTCCCCGTCCTCCAGTGCTAGAAGTTGGAGCATTGCGTTTAGATCCAAGTATTTGCGAGGTAACATACGACAATCAAGTTCTGGATTTGACACCTAAAGAATATAGTCTGCTGGAAATATTACTGCGGAATCCATTGCGGGTTTTTAGTCGGGGAGATATTATCGAACATCTCTGGACTTTTGACGATCCACCCCAAGAGGAAACCGTGAAGTCTCATATTAAGGGGTTACGACACAAGTTGAAAGTAGTTGGAGCCGTAGACTGGATTGAAAACGTTTATGGTTTGGGATATCGCTTAAAATCCCAAAAAACTACTAGTAGTGGAAATAGCAAAAAAGAAATAACTCAAAAAAATCCAGTTCAAAATTCTTCCACAACCGATACCTCTCCATCCGTTGAACAGCAGTTTAAGCAAGCAATGAATGGGCTGTGGAGTCAATACCAGGGGTTAATGACACAACGAATGGAGGTATTGCAACAAGCAGCAGCAGAACTCTCTAGCGGCACACTAACTATAAAATTACGTAATTCGGCTGAACGGGAAGCGCATAAGCTAGCTGGTGTTTTGGGAATGTTTGAGCAAGAAACAGGAACTCAAATAGCACGGAAAATTGAACAGATTTTAGCCAAAGATGGAGAGTTATTGGCAGCCCAAAAACGCCGACTGATATCGCTGATACAAGAGTTAGGCGAATTGTTAAACTTAATGGCACAAAAGCTAGTAGATAAAACTGCTACCTCGATTGAGGAAGAGATAAGTTCTAAGTTACTGCTGATTGACCCTGATTTACAACTGGGTTCACAGTTGCAACAAGTAGCATATTCTATGGGAATGCGTTGGCAGCAAATAACAACGTTAGAAGCTGCAAAAAACTTCTTGCAAACCACATCACCAGATTTAGTAGTGCTAAATGTAGATGAGATAGGGCAGCGAGAGGAAACTTTAGCATTGATGGTGGACTTAGCAACACACACCCCTCCTATACCTGTTCTGGCGCTTGCTGTTAACGATCGACTAGTAGATCGTGTAACTTTGGCTCAGTCTGGGGCGCGGGGTTTTCTCCTCAAGCCTGTCGCTGCAAGTCAAGTTTGGGAAACTGCCTCACAAATCTTACAGTTTACCCGTTCTTTAAAAGTAAATGTATTAGTCGTTGATGATGACCCGCTTATTTTAGCCGCACTAGGCCCAATGTTAGAACCTTGGGGAATGCGAATCACCGGATTGGACGATCCCCTACGTTTCTGGGAAGTATTACAATCTACTGCACCAGATTTGTTGATTTTGGATGTGGAAATGCCTCACATCAGTGGTATAGAACTTTGCCAGGCAGTTCGCACAGATCCGCAATGGCAGGAATTGCCAATTGTATTTCTGACGGCTCACCGAGAGATGGAAACGGTGCAGCAGGTGTTTGCTGCTGGGGGAGATGATTATGTGGTTAAACCTGTTGTGGGGGCAGAATTGCTGGCCAGGATTACCCATCGCTTAGAACGCAGCCGCCTACTACAGTCGCTCTCTACCAAAGATCCCTTAACGGGACTGGCAAATCAATTTCAGTCTAGCCGCGACTTACAGCGCCTGATTGCTCAAGCCGAAAAAAATCAGCGATCGCTTTGCTTGGTGATATTGCATATCAGCGATTTACGCCAAATTAATATCCAGTACGGCCATGAGGCTGGTAATCAAGTATTACAACGATGGAGTCGGCTATTTCAATCAGCATTTTGCAGTGGTGAAATATTGGGCTATTGGGGGAACGGAGAATTTGTGGTGGGAATTTCTGGGTTTACTGAAACAGAAGTGACAGTAGACACAGAGCAGCTTGTCGTCAAACATCGCCTCAATGAAATTTTAATTAAGCTTCGCCAGCAAGTATTTACAGCTTCAAATGGCGATCGCTTCCAGGTAACTTGTAACTTTGCTGTGGTTGAGTATCCTAATGATGGACTAAACTTACAATCTTTATACCAAGTTGCTAATTCTATGTTGAAGCAGAGCTAAAAGGCAATAGGAAAGAAGGCTTTTTGAGTATTGGGTAAAGGATGTATTCAAAACCTTTCCCCTTTCCCCTTTAACCCTCAATGATGCTGATAACCGTATTGATGCTGTAACATTTAAAGGCAGTATGTAGTTTTGCTATGGT
The DNA here is from genome assembly GCF_000020025.1 of Nostoc punctiforme PCC 73102. Classification (GTDB taxonomy): domain Bacteria; phylum Cyanobacteriota; class Cyanobacteriia; order Cyanobacteriales; family Nostocaceae; genus Nostoc; species Nostoc punctiforme. The sequence goes on from NC_010628.1 coordinate 6,237,603, forward strand.
TAAATATCTTAACGATTAACTATAGATACAATCACTATACCAAGTTGTTCTATCTATACCAGGAGACATTAAGGAGTGGGTGATGAGCGCTAAACAATTGGAGCAGGTGAAGCAATTGCAAGCTACCCTCACCAAGATGGAAGTAACATTACGTGCGATCGCTGATGCTGTAGTCTGGGTAGGAGAAGACCGACGCATTCAATGGTGCAATTCTCATTTTGAATTTCTGGTAAATCAACCCCACGGCAATATCTGCGGCGCAAAATTAACTGACTTGCTACCCTTAGCACAAGCAGAACAGCCAGCGTATCCTGATGTGCAGATACTCAATGGGGAGTATGAAACAGCAAATTATCAGTACCAGCAGGGTGAGCGAACTTTAACACTACAAATTTCTGGTAGCTGTACCGAACTGACTCAAGATCGATGTGCAATACTGGTGATTCGGGATATCACGCTAACGAAACAAACTCAAGAATCTTTGCAAGAGATTGAAGAGCGATTGCAGACATTAATTAACGCTACACCCGATATTATCTGTTTAAAGGACGGCGAAGGAAAATGGTTGTTGTCAAACCAAGCTAACCTAGAATTTTTAGAGATACAAGGGGTTGATTATCAAGGCAAAACAGACTCCGAACTGGCAGAATTTAGCAATTTTTATCACGATGCTTTACTCAACTGCAACGAAACAGATGAACAAGCTTGGCAGCTGGGATGCGTGCATCGGGTAGAAGAAATTATACCTCGACCTGATGGGACAGTCAGCAGTGTCGATATGATTAAAGCTCCCCTATTTCACCAGGATGGTAGACGCAAGGCTCTGGTGGTTTTAGGAAGGGATTTGAGCGATGTCTATCGACAAGCTACGCAACGCAAACAAACTCAAGTAGCCTTAGAAAACTCTTTGTCTTTGTTAAGCGCTATCTTTGAATCGATTCAAGACGGTATCTTAGTAGTTGATACATTAAGTAATATTACTACTCATAACCAAAAGTTCTTAGAAATGTGGTCAATTCCACCAGAACTTTTGACAGAACCAGATCATCCTCAGCGACTAGGGTATTTGGCAAACCAGCTAAAAGACCCCGATGGGTTTTTACAACGAGTCCGAGAATTGTATTCACAGCCGGAAGTAGTTAGTTATGATTGCTTAGAACTACAAGATGGTAGGATATTTGAGCGATATTCCTGTCCTCAGCGCATTGGCGAACAGATTATTGGTAGAGTGTGGACTTTCCGCGACATCACCCAACGCCAAAGGTCAGAAGAAGCACTAAGGCAAAGTGAGTTGCAATATCGCACTATTTTTGAAGCAATCAATGATGGACTATTTATTACTGATATAGAGTCCGAAAAAGTCGCTGAAGTTAATCCTGCGGCTTATCAAATGCACGGTTATTCTTATGAAGAATTTCTCACTTTACATCCATCTGTCTATATTCACCCAAGCTCACATTCGGTTTTTCTAGAGTTTCTTGAAACAACGCGATCTGGTGAGCAATTTTATGGGCAAGCAGTTGATATCTGCAAAGATGGTACTTTAATAGATGTGGAAGTCAAAGGAACGACTTGCATTTACAACGGTAAGCCACACATCTTGGCAGTGGTGCGCGATATTAGTGACCGCAAACGCACCGAAGAAGCCTTACGACAGAGCGAAGTCCAGTATCGAGATTTGGTGCAAACAGCCAACTGTATCATTCTGCGTTGGGACAGTAACGGTGACATTATATTTTTAAATGACTACGGTCAAAGGCTTTTTGGCTTCGATTTAGATGAAATTATCGAGCGTAATGTCATCGGCACAATTGTTCCAGAAACCGAAACTTCTGGGCGCGACTTACAGACATTAATGGTTGATATTTGTAAACACCCAGAAAACTATCTATTCAACGAAAATGAGAACTTATGCAAAAATGGCGATCGCGTCTGGATAGTCTGGGCAAATAAACCCATATTAGATGCACAAGGAAACTTAATCGAAATTCTTTCAGTAGGCACTGATGCCACAGAACGCAAACGCGCTCAAGCAGCCCTCCAGCAAAGCGAGTTAAAGTTCCGTAGCATCGTTGAAAATGCTAATGACCTGATATTCGTCCTTAACCTAGATGGAATCTTTACCTATCATTCGCCTAACGTTACCTCAATTATGGGATACAGCCTAGAGGAAATAGAAGGTCATTCTGTGGTGGAGTTTACCAAACCGGAAGATTTAGCAACTAGCGCCGCAGCATTACAAAGGGCTGCCACTGGAGAAAAACTGACTGATATTGAGGTGCGATTAAGACACAAAAATGGCAATTGGCGATGGTTCAACTTTAATACTTCGACAATTAATTCTGAGAGTGGCACAGTTGCTATTTTGGGTGTAGGGCGTGACATTACAGAACGCAAGCAAGCAGAAGAAGCTTTGCGGCGTAGTGAAATGAAATACCGCAACATCTTTGAAAATTCTCAAGTGGGTATTTTCCGCACTCGGCAACAAGATGGATTAATTATCGAGGCTAATCAACGCGGTGCCGATATTTTAGGTTTTGCCTCTGCTGCTGACTTGATTGGCAAGTTTTTCACAACTGACTTATATGCTAATCCAGACGATCGCACACGCATGTTAGCAGAGTTAGAAAAAGACGGTGAAGTTCGTAATTTTGAAGTAGCACTACAGCGACTCGATGGTTCGGTTGTTTGGTTACTGTTGTCACTCCGTCTCAACGCCGAAGAATCCTGTTTGGATTCTGTTTTTACAGATATTAGCGATCGCAAACAACAAGAACAGGCTTTACGCTTAATTGTTGAGGGTACAGCAGCAAAAACAGGTAATGAATTCTTCAATTCCTGCGTTCGTTATCTGGCTGAGGTATTGCAAGTTCAATATGCCCTAGTCACTGAGTTTCATGATGAGCGGAAAACTAAAGTCCGCACTTTGGCATTTTGGTCTTGCGGGGCGATTAACGAAAATTTGGAATACCATTTGCACGGCACTCCTTGTCAACATACCTTGGAAGGCAATATGTGCCACTACCCCCAAAGAGTGCAAGCTGCTTTCCCTGAAGATGCAGATTTAGTGAGGATGAATGCCGAAAGTTTTTTTGGCGTTCCTCTCACCAGTTCCTCTGGGGAAATCATTGGACATCTAGCAGTGATAGATGTCAAACCAATGAAGCACGATCCGGGACGGGAACTGATTATCAAAATCTTTGCAGCCCGTGCCGGTGCCGAATTAGAACGCAAACAAGCAGAAGCAGCCCTACAAGAAAGCGAGTTAAAGTTTCGCACTATCGTTGAAAAGGTTAATGATGTGCTGTTTGTTATCAGTGCTGATGGGGCATTCAACTACATTTCCCCAAACATTTTGAAGACTACCGGATTTGCCCCTAGCGAAATCGAGGGTAATTCCTTGGCATTATTTACTCATCCCGATGATGTGCCAAAATGTGTAGAAGTTGCCCAAACAGTCCTCGAAACAGGTGAGGGAATTTCGGATACTGAGTTTCGCGGCAGACATCGCAATGGAGGCTGGGTTTGGCAAACTGCTAATATAGCCCGCACACAAGATGCTCAGGGTAACTTTCAGATTGTGGGGGTAGCTCGTGATATTAGCGATCGCAAACAAGCAGAAGCCGCCCTGCAACGCCGGACTCAAGCAGAAAGTTTACTCAGTAGCATTTCTCGCCAATTTATTGACCAAAATTTAGAAACAGCAATTAATTTTACACTCCAAGCGATCGCTCAGTTTATTAGTGCCGAACACAGCTGCATCTTTGAATTATCCGAAGATCAAAGGCGATTCGACTTGATTCATGAATGGTGTGGTGAAAATGTCGAGCCATTGATCGATCTTGCCAAAGGTTCGCCTATTGAAAGTTTTCCCTATTTCTATACTCCGATCGTGCGTGGCAACCATATACAAATCCCTTCTGTGGCAGACTTGCCACCTGATACAGCAGAGAGAAAGCTATTTGAGGGCATGTCGTTTCAGTCTGTAGCTGCTGTACCCATGCTTCATTCTGGTAAAGTAGTTGGATTTGTCGGTACAGCGATGATTCACTTGTGTAAAGCTTGGAGTCAAGAAGATATTAATCTATTGAAGTTGGTAGGTGAAATAATTGCGATCGGTCGAGCCAGACATCAAGCAGAAGAAGCGCTGAGAATTGCCAAAGAAGCAGCCGAAACTGCCAACCAAGCTAAAAGTGCTTTCCTCGCTAATATGAGCCACGAACTCCGCACGCCTCTCAATGCCATCCTGGGTTTTTCTCAGTTAATGGAACGAGATACTAGCCTCAACTCAAACCAACGTGAATCTTTAGCTACCATTAACCGCAGTGGCGAACACTTACTCAATCTGATTAACGATGTCCTAGAAATGTCCAAAATTGAGGCTGGACAAATCATTTTCACCCCTGAAGATTTCGACCTTTATCTGCTGTTGCAAACATTACAAGAAATGTTTCAGGTAAAGGCACAAACAAAGCAATTATTCCTCAAATTTGAAATTGCTCCCAATCTTCCCCGTTATATCCAGACAGATGAGGGGAAACTCCGCCAAGTTCTCATTAACCTTTTGGGGAACGCCGTCAAGTTTACTCAAACAGGCGGAGTTACTTTACGAGTCAGGTTGGGGAGTGAACAGGGAGCAGGGGAGACAGGGGAGGAAGAACTATTAAGCCCTGCCCAATGCCCAATGCCCAATGCCCCATGCCCCATTCCCAATCCCCAATCCCCAATCCCCAATGCCCGATTCCTTCACTTTGAAGTCGAAGACACTGGACGGGGAATAGCACCAGAAGAAATGAATAACTTGTTTCAGCCTTTTGTCCAGACAACAAGTGGTATCCAAACCAAGGAAGGAACTGGGCTAGGACTGACAATCAGCCGCCAATTTGTGCGGTTGCTGGGTGGCGATATTTACTTAACGAGTACCCCTAGACAAGGTTCTACTTTTAGCTTTGACATCCAAGTAAATTTAGCCGCAGCATTGAAAGTTTCACCAAGGTTGAATAAGGGACGTGTCATCGCGCTAGCACCAGGCCAGCCCTCTTACCGGATTCTGGTAGTGGATGACCGTAAAGAAAACCGTGATTTAATTGTGCAACTTCTTGGTAGCATTGGTTTTGAAATTGAGGCTGCGAATAATGGACAAGATGCGATCGCAATGTGGCAAACTTGGCAGCCTCATCTTATTTGGATGGATATGCGGATGCCTGTAATGAACGGCTACGATGCAACTAAAGAGATTAGGATCAGGGAAAGAAATACAAATACAAATCACCGCACTGTAATTATTGCCCTAACTGCCAGTGCTTTTGAAGAACAACAGGCGAGTATCTTAGCCGCAGGTTGCAACGACTTGGTTCGTAAGCCATTTCGTGAGCAGGTAATTTTTGAAAAGATAGCTGAATATTTGCAGGTGCGCTATATATGTACAGAAGAAAGCAGTGAAGATGCAACAGACAACAATCTAAAGAATATTCAATTTTCCATTTTGGATCTTCGCTCTGCAATTACCATTATGCCTGCCCAATGGGTAACAGAACTTAATCAGGCAGCCGTTGAAGTCGATGCCGAAAGGATTTTTCAACTAATTGAGCAAATTCCACCAACACATTCTCCTTTGGCAGAAAAATTGACAAATTTAGTCCGAAGTTTCTGCTTCGATGAAATTATTGATGTAACGGAAGAAAATTGTAACTGAGTCAACTTAACGTTAAATGGGCGGTTAGAAACCGCAGCTACACGAGGCTTTACCCACAGAGATGGGTTTAAAACACTCAATTTTCGCCTGTTAATATTTTCTTTGATTGTGCGATCGTCTGTGACAAAAAATGTAGAGACGCGATGTTCCTCAAGTCTCTACAAAAATTACGAATAATGTATATTAATTGCAAAAGTGTTGAATGTTAAGAAAAATCCGATAAAAACAGCCCAAAATATGTTAAATTTTGGGCGGAAGATTAAAGTATATCTATTTAATAGTGATTATAAATTCATTTCCCAAGATTGTCAAAGATATCTTGAGAGGACTGCCAAAAAACGATTATCCAGTATTGAACAGTCGTCTGTTCTTTGAGTGCTGGTTATCTTATGCTATGGATAACAGCTTAACAAGTATGCGAGATTTATTTAACAGATTAAACAACACAGGATTTCCGGTAGATATTTCTACTTTCTCTAAAGCAAACTTACATCGAAGTCAAAAACCTTTTCAAGAAATTTACCAAAAATTAAATGAATTAGTACAGAAGAAAGTTCAAAAAAAGTTACATGATAAATATGCAATTTGTCCAATAGATTCAACAATTATTACTCTCACAAGTAAATTGTTATGGGTACTAGGACACCATCAAGTAAAACTTTTCAGTTCTCTAAATTTAGCTACTGGAAGTCCATCAGATAACTTCATAAACTTTGGACATGACCATGACTATAAATTTTGGTTGTAAAATGATGTCTAGTCTACCAAATAATGCTGTTGGTGTAATGGATAGAGGTTTTGCTGGATTAAATTTATCCAAGAATTAGTCCAAGAAAACAAATACTTTGTTTGCGGGTAAAAAACAATTGGAAGTTAGAATTTGAGGAGCAAACTGGATTAATTAAAGTTGGTGCATCTAATGATGCTCAAGCCTATAGAGTGATTAATTTTTGTGATTTAGAAACGAAAACTGAGTTTCGATTAGTAACCAATTTACCAACATTAGGAGAGGCTGCCGTTAGTGATTATGAAATCAGGGATATTTATCGATTGCGTTGGGGAGTTGAATTGTTGTGGAAGTTTTTGAAAATGCACTTAAAACTTGACAAGTTAATTACTAAAAATGTTAATGGTATCACCATACAAATTTACGTTACTTTAATAGCTTATCTAATTTTACAGATATTATCTGTACCACAACAATGGGGACATACGCTATTAGATAAATTCCGCTATTTACAATCTTGTATGTGTCAGAAAATAAGTTATGTTCATTGGTTTGAAGAGATGATGTCATGTTGACTATTTTAGGCTTTTTAGAGTTAGTGTAACTAGATATGTAAACTTTTGTATCAGCATTCAACATTTCTGTATTAATTGTTACTCCTCCAACCCATTTAACCAAGCTACCAAATCACCTGCATTGCCAAAACCTAACAAAGCTTCTGCTAAATCTTCTAATTGTGTAGTCGATAATTGGCGAATCCGTTCTTCTAATTCAGGTGTAACCTCACCAACTTTCAGATTTAGCAGGCGCATAATTATTTCCAGCTTTCCCTTTTGTATTCCTTTTAATTCCCAACTAGTAACAATTTCCATAACTACCTCTTGTTTGGCTACTTCAAATTTAGCAATCTCAGTTTGGAAAATCTCTTCTTCTGCTGCATTTAATTTGAGATAAGTGTCAACAAACCAACCAATCATTTTCATTCGTGCTGGATCGAGTCGTAAAGTCGCTAACAAACGCAAACATTCAGCCTTAACTCTGGGACGTTCTGAGGGTGCTATGTTCATTTTAGCCATGAGCGCACTGGCAACGGGGTTTTCTTGTTGTAAAAAATCGCGCCAGTTTAATTGATTGAGTTGAACCACCCCATAGTTAAATTCCAGAACATTTTTATCTGGAAATTCCATCCGGTAAATATTTTTTTGGGGTGTGCGAGGAGCGTCATAGGAAAAAACTACAATTAGATATACAGGTAAAGCGTATTTTTCAAACAATCGCGCAAAGTAACGAAACATTCTGCGCCCAAAGTCAGCTTGTGGATATGACTGATTTTCGATATGCACAAGAAAAAAGTTTTTTGTTCTCGAAATCTTACTTGTACTACTAAATCAGCTTCGTATTGTTCGCCAGCAGTGACATCGGTAAATACTTCTTTGTCCAAGAATTTCAATGAGTCAGGTTCTAGATAAGCAATTACCTGGGGAAAAAATAATTCTAAAAATTCTATAAAAAATGTTGCAATTAGTTCTTTAAATAAACGGTCGTGGTCAATCATGTTGGTACTGGTTTACCTATAAGTTGATTCTAAATCATTGCCTTTGCTCCTTTCCTCACTTTTGTTATTTACCATAACTAAAGAGCTATGCCCGCCGCAGGCATAGCTCTTTAGTTGCAAACGTACTTAAATTAAATAAATTAACATAGCAATTCTGAATCATTCGCGATCAACAAGATCCCCGACTTATTTGAGAAGCCGAGGATCTGCGGTTTGCGAGAATTGCAAACCAAATAGGATTGCTATAAATATTTATCAAGTTGTTGCTAAAGCTGGTTCTGCCACAAAATATTTTAGATTTTCTTGCTGAGTGGCGAATTTCAAATATTGAGATGCCATTTCTGGTGTTAGCAATTCAATCATTAATCTGTTTTCTACCCAAAACTCAATCACATCAAAGAAAGAATCGCGGTTACAGCGCACTACACGCCAATCTTCACGGACACCGATTTGTTCAATTTCTTTTTGGCTGATGGGTACAGAAATAGCTGCATGAATATCTGTATACATAGAGGTAATTGCAGTACGGACAAATACGCATTCTTCATCATTTTCACCAGGTTCAATTTGAGAGCCTAAAGGATAGAGTTCAATGGCTGTACCGTATTCATCAAAAGGTATAACCATATAGCTTCCTGGGTTAGGAGGAAATGGAACAGCTTGTGCTTTTAAAATTTCTGCCAGAACTTGAGCAACGTGGCTGGGGTTTCTAACAGCAATTGAAATATGGTGAATCATGGGATAACCTCAGTTCGATATTTTATAGATTAGAAAACAATCGGGGAGAACTAGGGGAGAGAAAAAATGGATAATCCAAGATGTATTGCAATAGGGTTCGGTTAAGGCAAGAGACGCGAAATTAGACTGGGCTGGGCTTCGCTACTCGCTTTCGCGTCTCTACATTCTTTTTAAACAAATATCTATTGAGGTCGCCCATAGTGAGCTAGACCCTTGCCATCGGGGGTTGCAAGCAGTAGAACTTGCTGCCCGGATTCATTCGTCTCAATCGACCACTCGTAAGTCTCAGCCTTTGCCGAATTGCGGCTGGAGTAGGTACGCCCGCTATTGCAGATTTGCCCTTTGGATGTGCTGTCGCTAGGTTGGAAAGTCAGACGTTGACCTTCAATCTTAACTTTGCCTTTTTCCTGTATGAAGAGATTAGATTCACAGTTATAAGTGGTGATTTGAAGCAGCCGATTTCGCTGGTAGTTTCCGTTAGATGCGAGTTGAAATTGATCGCTTGAACCATTTGGGGCTGCTGGCCGACCTGTGTAGCTGTCTTGGTATTGGATAGACGAGATTCGACCATACCGCCACTCGCCCTGAAGTTCGGCAGGTACTCCAGCATCGTTTTTACCTGCTTGACTTGCGCTTGGGTAAAAAACAAGGCTAGCGATGAGTCCCAAACTAAACGCGCTAGTAGTTAAAAGTTGAGCAGCTTTTGGTTTTGTTATTGAGTACATATTGCTTTCTAGAAATAGATTTATTTATCAACAAAATTAACAAATGCAAATTCTGCGTGTTTATGTATAGCTTTTCTCCGTAAGGGTGTACAGTTAGCTGTACCCCTTACATCCAAACGCAAGATTCACGCCAGAAATTGCAATCCATATTTGTTCAAAAGAGGCTGTATTTTTTCCATGTTTGGCGATGGACTATCTGCTATTTGACCCATTTCTTCATAAAAGTTTTTTGCATTTTGAGGTGCAATTAAAACCAGAAATTTAGCAGTAGCAGAACGAATCTTGAAGGCGTGTGGTGCATTGTGAGGAATATTAACAAAAGAGCCGGTTGATGCCAAAATTGTTTCTGTACCAACTTGGATATCTAGTTCTCCTTCGAGAATATAAAATGCCTCTTCCCAAGGGTGAGTATGCAGTGGTGGACCATTTTCTTGTGTATCTGTAATTTCATAAATTTTCCAAGCTTGATTTGTCTCTTCACCAGTTGCTTTGGTTGTAAATTGTCCACCCATAATTGAGAATTGATTACCTTCTCCTGATCCAAGAATAATTGGTTTACGCATGGTTGAAGTTTGCATACAAGTTACTCCGTATTGTGTAATTTGGTAGGTGTTATCTACAAATTTGATTTGATGTTTTTAAGATTAGAAATTAATCGGGGAGAACTAGGGTAGATAAATGGGTAATTGGAATTTTTTTGTAAACGATTATTAAGACCTAGGACTAAGGTTACAATTTCTAGAAATCATTAGTAGCCTATTCTGGCTAAAGTCGATCTTGCCATGCCTAAAGAGCCGCTCAACTTTCCCAAAGCAGACATACTGGTGATTGATGACACGCCAGAAAACCTGAACCTCTTATCTGCCATGTTGACAGAACAGGGATATAAAGTTCGGAGTGTAACTAAGGGTTCTACGGGGTTACGAGGGGCAAATGCAGTTCCCCCCGACCTGATTTTGCTGGATGTGAATATGCCGGAGATGAATGGGTATGAAGTCTGCGAACATTTGAAGGCAAGCGATCGCACTCGCAAAATCCCGGTAATTTTTATCAGCGCTTTAGGTGATGTGCTAGATAAGGTGAAAGCCTTTGCAGTTGGGGGAGTGGACTATATCACTAAGCCTTTTCAACTAGAAGAGGTTTTAGCACGAATTGAAAATCACTTAACGATTTGGAAACTGCAACAACAACTCCAAGCCCAAAATGAGCGGTTGCAGCAGGAAATTCACGATCGCGCCAAAGCAGAAGAGAAGTTTGCTAAAGTTTTTCGCTCTAGTCCCAATCCGATCGCGATCGCTACAGTCTCGAATGCTCGTTTCATTGATGTCAATCCCAGTTTCTTGAAGATGAGCGGCTACTCTCTAGACGAAGTGATTGGAAATACTGCTACTGAACTTAATTTGGGTAAAAACACAGTCGCGATCGCTCAAACAATTCAACTTCTGCCAGAAACTGGTTCACTGTACAATCTAGAATTTGAATTTTCGACTAAGTGTGCAGAACTAAAAACTGTACTGATATCTCTCGAATTGATTGACTTAGCTGGAGTACCGTGTGCTTTATTAATTGCCAATGATATCACCGAACGCAAACGCCTAGAAAACGAATTTATCTCTTTAGTCAGTCATGAATTGCGTACACCTTTAACTTCCACAATGGGAGCATTAGATTTATTGGGTTCAGAACAACTGGGAACTCTGAATGAACAAGGCCAAAAAGTTCTGAGCATTGCCACCACTAATACTGAACGCCTAATTCGTTTAGTGAACGATATTCTCGATTTAGAGCGGATGAAATCGGGCAAAATCTTCACGCGGAAGATGAAGTACAACGCCGCAGACTTACTAACTACCGCCACAGAAGCAATGCAAGCAATGGCAGATCAATTACAAGTCAAATTGATTATAAATCCTGTAGAAGTTGAACTTTGGGCTGATCCCGATCGCCTGCTGCAAACCCTGACTAATTTACTGAGCAACGCTATTAAGTTTTCTGAACCAGGAGACACGGTGTATATAAGTGCCACTCTCTCAGAATCTCAAGGCGTTGAGCCTAAAGAAAATGAGCCTTTATTACCCAAATACCTTTTGATTACTATCAAAGATCAAGGGCGAGGAATTCCTGAAGATAAACTACAAATAATTTTCGAGCGCTTTCAGCAGGTGGATGCATCCGACTCCCGCAACAAAGGAGGAACAGGTTTAGGACTAGCTATTTGCCGAGATATCATCCAGCAACATGATGGCAAAATCTGGGTTCAAAGCACTTTAGGTGAAGGTAGCACTTTTTATGTATTGCTACCTTTACCAGTGCAATAAACTGCTTCTAACAGCTTAATTCTTCCCTACTTTTCCCCGATCTGGCTTTAGAATAGCTCAAGAGCGATCAAGCAAATCAGCACATATATTTTGCAAGAGTGCCATTATGAACAGAAAGATCTTGATTGTTGATGATGAAGAAGATGTGCGGGCGATCGCCAAGTTGGGATTAGAAATGGCTGCTGGCTGGAATGTATTGACAGCAAGTTCTGGTCAGGAAGCTTTGAAGGTAGCTGCTACCCATAAACCAGATGTCATTCTACTAGATATGATGATGCCTGATATGGATGGGCGTGCAACTCTGCAACAACTGAAAGCTAACCCCGCCACTAAGAAAATTCCAGTAATTTTATTAACAGCTAAACTCCAGCAATCAGATCGAGAGAGTTTTACTGATATGGATGTCGCTGCTATTTTTGCCAAGCCTTTCCGTCCATTGAAACTAGCAGAGCAAATCAATGAAGTGCTGGTTGCCCTTTAGTTTTAGATAGGACTGACGCAAAAACCCTCTCAAACACTCATTCCTCAGTGTCGCGCCAGTTGCTACAAGTCGGGGAACCCGACGACAGTCGCCTCAAGTCGGGAAACCCGCCCACGGCGCTGTCTCCCCAACGCACTGGCTTCTCTGCGTCCTCCGTGGTAGCCTGCGGCAAGCCACTTCTCTACGAGACGCTACGCGAACGTGTCTACGTTTTCCGTTACTTGTACGTAAGTCCTATTAGATTCAGAATCCTGTTTCAACTCGTCATTATAGAGGCTCTAGCTCTGGTTACACAGTTAGGGCTTTAGGGCTAAGATCCAGTGCCCATGTCGTCAATTATTTTCCACCCAAAAATTGGCGTTGCTGAATTCAGGTATGAAAATGATTTTGCGTGATTTCAAAAACCTTGTAGAGACGTTGCAATGCAACGTCTCTACACCAAGATCCATATATCTAATCAGCAACGCCAAAAAATTTTTCTGCTATTGCAACTATCTCCCCTACTTCTCCCCGATTCTTCTCTACATTCAAATCAGAAGAGCAGAGAACACCGCACAAAACAAGTGTAGAATCTCTGCGGTTTAGATAAGTCAACAAAAACGGAGGATAGACGGATGTTACACCAAATCAAAGAATTACTGCAAAACGCCCAATTACAACAGCAAGTAAAAGCAGCAGCTAACCAAGCAGAAGCTATTAAAGTGTTAGCGATCGCTAGTGCAGAGAAAGGTTATAACTTCACAGTCGAAGCGATCTCTCAAATGCTGGCAGAATTGACCTCTGTGGCATCTGATGAACTGAGTGAAGAAGAATTACTCAGCGTTAGTGGAGGAGCCGTCTCTGAATCACACGTACACATGTCATGTTGTAACGACTGTCCAACGAGATAAGCCAATTAGAGAAGCACGAGCCAGGGATTAACCAGAGTGGGGACTAGAGGAGTAAAAGATTACTCTGCTTGATTTTGCCATTCAGCAATCCCTTACTAAATTTAAAACAAAAAAGCAGAGAATATGCATAAAATCTCTGCGGTTTAATGAGTCAAACAAACGGAGGATATAGCTTATGTTACACCAAATCAAAGAACTACTTCAAAACGCACAACTACAACAGCAAGTAAAAACAGCAGCTAATCAAGCAGAAGCTATTAAAGTGTTAGCGATCGCTAGTGCAGACAAAGGTTATAACTTTACAGTCGAAGCTATCTCTCAAATGCTAGCAGAATTGACCTCTGTGGCATCTGATGAACTGAGTGAAGAAGAATTACTCAGTGTTAGTGGAGGAGCCGTCTCTGAATCACACGTACACATGTCATGTTGTAACGACTGTCCAACCAAATAAACCAAATTGAGTAGCACGAGCAAGGGATCGTGAGGAGTGAGGACTGGAGGAGTAAAAGATTACTCTGCTTGATTTTACTATTCAGTCATCCCTTACTAAATTTAAATCAGGCGCAAGGCTTTGCGCCCCTATATTTAACATTTAACAGACACAAGTGAGAAGGCTATATTCATCGAATATAGCCTACACGAGTATTTTTCTACTTTTGTCTAACCACCACCTTAAAAAGTTCAGCCATGTCTCAACTATTTGTTCAATCTTCCCAGCAGATTCCTCTATCCGACTTAGCAACCATAGTCACTAAAGCCAGTTTTCTGTGGGAACGCCTCAATACAAAACAATTTGCGATCGCTGCTGGTTTGCTTAATGAACAAAAGATTGACCATCGCCTGGAACGCTGGTGTCAAGTCGTAGCACAAGGAAATTGGAATACTCTACAAAAACGTTTAGAGTGGGAAGGCTTAGACTTCGATACAATTCGCCCTCAATTGGGAACAGTAGAGTTTAATGCTGGTCAGCCGTTGCCAAAATGGGCAGAAACATTACAAAAAATTATTCAAACAGCAACAGAATTTCAGCCTGAATTAGAAACATTTCTCCCGACCGACTCAGAAAATCCTATTCCCTTTGAAGACATTTTTTTGCCTATTATTAAAGTCGCCAGGCTAGAACTTAGAACTCGACTTGAAGAACACCTTCCCCAATTACTTTTAACAGAAACCGCTTACCGCAATTTGGAACGGAGTTTGCTGCAACGGCTGGCGACATTTTGCACCAAAACACTACATTTTGAATTTTCTCAGGCTCGTCCATTTGGTCAAAACTTGCTCAACTTGTTGGGGCTAGAAACAGAAAGTGAAAAAACTAAGACTCACTACAATAAGTTTGTCAATCAACTTCTACAAGATGGATTGATGGCATTCTTTTGCAAATATCCAGTTCTCGGTCGATTAGTGGCAACCGTAGTCAACTTTTGGGTTGATTTCACTGCCGAGTTCTTGCAACGTCTGGCTGAAGACAAAGCAGATATTCAACAAATTTTTGGAGAATTTGGGTCTGAGCAACCAGATTATTTAGGTAAAGTTGCTGAAATAAAAACTTCCTTATCTGATCCTCATAAGCAAGGAAGAACCGTTATCTTGCTCACATTTGAGTCGGGACTAAAACTCGTTTATAAACCCAAAGATTTGGGTCTGGAAGTTAGTTTCAACCAATTTCTAGACTGGTGCAATCAACACAGCCATCTTTTAGATTTTAAAGTTATCCAAGTGCTTAACCGGAATAACTACGGTTGGGTAGAATATGTTGAACATCAAGCTTGTATTGATGAAGCTGCTGCGGAGCGCTTTTATCAACGAGCAGGGATGTTGTTATGTGTACTTTATACTTTACGGGGGACAGATTGTCACCACGAAAATTTGATTGCTAGTGGTGAACATTTGGTGCTGATTGACACAGAAACTTTACTGCATCATGAAGCAAATCTGATTGAAAATTCACCAGATATGCAAGGATCTGAGGCCAACGCTGAACAGCAACTTGGAAACTCTGTACTCCGTAGTGGGCTTTTACCCCGTTGGGATTTTAGCAGCGATCGCCGCGTTGCGTATGATGTTAGTGGTTTGGGCAGTACTGACCCTCAGCAAGCTCCTCAGAAAGTACCGCGCTGGGGACTAGTTAATACCGACGAAATGCACTTGGGCTATGAGTTTATCACGTTACCTATTCAGAAAAATGTGCCGTACATAGGTGAAATTGGCCTTTCTCCCAATGATTATCAAGCACAAATTGCTGCGGGGTTTGAGCAGATGTATCGTTTTCTGATGGACAACAAGGATATGTTGTTTCAACCAAAGAGTCCGTTAACTGTGATGGGGAAGCAACAGGTGCGTTTTGTTTTTCGCCCCACTCGCGTTTACAGCGTCATCCTACAAAAAATTTGGGCATCCGATTACCTCAAAGACGGGATAGACTACAGCATCGAACTTGAACGCCTCAGTTGTGCTTTTCTGGTCGCTCAGGAAAAACCTAATGCTTGGCATATTTTGAGTGCGGAATTACGGGCGATGGAACAATTAGACATTCCTTTCTTCACAGCTAACGCTGCTAGTGATGAATTGAGTGTGAGCGATGATTTATCTATTCCGCACTATTTTAAACAACCCAGTTATCACCATGTCTTGAGGCAGTTACAGGCAATGAGTAAAACTGACCTTGCCAGACAAATAGCAATTATTCAAGGCTCGTTCCATGCCAAGTTAGCACAAACCTCCAGTGAAGAAAGTGAGCAATGGGACGTTGAATCTGCACCGTTGCTAAGTTCAGCACAATTGATAGAAGAGGCTGGAGCGATCGCTAATGCACTCGAAAAGACAGCGATTCTCGATCCTGATGGTAGTATCAACTGGATTGGCTTAAATTATGTACCCGAAGCAGAGCGATTCCGACTGCAAGTATTAGGCTCTGGTCTTTATGATGGACGTTCTGGGGTTGCCTTATTTCTTGCTGCACTCAATAAAGTAGCCGGGGAGCCACGCTTGCGCGATTTAGCATTGAGGACATTACAACCCTTGCGTCGGCAAATCCAGACTTTTGACTTAGAATCTCAGCAACGTATGAGTCGCTTGATGGGAATCGGTGGGGGAGCGGGTTTGGGTTCTCTAATCTATGCTTTTGTGAAAGTAAGGCAATTCCTAAATGATGAAACGCTATTGGCAGATGCTCAAGCATTAGCAGAGTGGATGACACCTGAATTGATTGCTGCCGATAAAAAATTGGATATCATGAGCGGAGCGGCTGGAGCTATTTTAGGGCTGTTATCTTTGTATGAAGTCACAAAAGATGCAACCGTTTTAGAAAAGGCGATCGCCTGTGGGCAACATTTACTTTCTCGCCAGGTCAGCTATAAAGGCGCTCCCAAAGCTTGGCAGACTCTTGGCGAACAACCTTTAACTGGTTTCTCTCACGGAACAGCAGGAATTTCTTATGCTTTGCTGCGACTTTACACAGTTACTCAAAATCAAGATTATTACGAAGCTGCACTGGCAGGCATTGAGTATGAACGCAGTGTCTTTTGTGAATCCCAAGGTAACTGGCCTGATTTTCGCAGTGCAGAGATGAATCAACCACCGGGCTTTCCAGTGAGATGGTGTCACGGTGCAACTGGCATTGGTTTAGGACGTTTGGGTAGCTTGGGAGTTATCGATTCTCCTGAAATTGAACAGGAGATTGAAATTGCTTTGCAAACCACCCAAAATTACAGCTTACAAGACAGCGACCACTTATGTTGTGGCAACTTAGGTCGGATTGAGGTGTTGTTAGTCGGCGCTCAACGTTGCTCCCGCTCTGATTGGCATCAAATAGCCCTCCAGAATGCTGCAAATGTCGTAGCTAAAGCCAAGCAAACTGGAGCATACCAAATGTTTACTAATTTACCTAGTTCGGTATTTCATCCGAGTTTATTCCGGGGTACGGCGGGAATTGGTTATGAGTTGCTACGGCTAGCCACGGATGATCTGCCTTCGGTGCTGTTATGGGAATGAGGGCAAGTTGGGGACTTCATATTGGAGATTATTTTTCCCCAGTCCTCAACACCTCCCCCAATACGGTTCGGTTAAAGGGGAAAGGGAAAAGGGAAAAGGTTTTAAATACATCCTTTACCCCTTGCCCCAAAACCTTTTCCCAGACCACAAGGAAAGTTCATAGTGCTTATCCGAACCGTATTGATACCTCCCCCAGTTCTACCCGATTTCCCCTTAATCTTAAAAGTCTAGAAGTCATCAAAATATTCTCTCAGAGGCTCTAGGCACTGTGAGCATCGCATAGATGATCTGATACACAAAAGAGGGGAATAATGCAACTCAAACACAGCCATATCTTTCGCCAAGAAGCTCTGGAACGCTTATCTTCACCAGAACAACTGGATCAAGCGATAAATGTAGTCAAGCCTCAAGCTTGGTTGACTTTATCTACCATGAGTTTTGTAGTTGCTGTAGCTGGGCTTTGGAGTGTGTTCGGCAGAATTCCCCTGACTGTCACAGGTCAAGGTATCTTGATTAAACCGCACCATGTTGTAGAATTTCAAGCGCCCAGTTCTGGCCCGTTACTAACTTTGAAGGTAAAGGCGGGAGATATTATTAAGCAAGGTGATGTGCTGGGTATTATCGACCAATCAGCGCTAAAACAGCAACTACAGCAAGAGCAAGTAAAGTTGCAACAATTGCAAACCCAAAATCAAGAGACTGACAGGTTACAAAAGCTGCTAATTGACCAACAAATCATTACTCTTGGGCAGCAGAGAATGGATTTGGAAAATAATTTGCGTCGAGAGCAAGGTGCGCCAAAGTTACGCGATCAAACACAAAGAGCGATCGCTCAAAAACGTCAAAGCATTAATTCTCGCAAACAACAAATTAATTATTTACTCAAAACTCTTAAAGGACGAGTTGATAATCGTCGTCACCTTTTTGAGCAGCATGTAATCAGCCAAGATATGTTGGTGCAAGCTGAACAGGAATATTTTAACACTCAAAGCGAACTCTCAGATATTGACGTACAACTAAAGGATCTCGAAATCCAAGAAACCACCACACAACGAGAATATCTGGAAAATCTTAATAGAATTGACGAAATTAAAACAAAAATTAAAGACCTGAATACTCAAAATACTAAATTACACGAGCAAGACCTGAAGCAATCAATTGACAAAACAAATAAAATTCGGGAAGTAAAGCGCCGTATAGCCCAATTGGAACTCCAACTATCTCAAGAAAGTAGAATCATTAGCAAATACAATGGTCATATTCTGGAAGTGAGTGTTGTTCCTGGTCAAATGATGAATCCGGGTACTCGCCTAGGGTCAATCGAAGCTGAAGAAGCAAATTCAAAACTTATGAGCCTTGTTTACTTTGCTAATAAAGATGGTAAGCAAATCAAGCCAGGAATGGCTGTACAGGTGACTCCCAGTTTTGCCAAGCGTGAACGCGAAGGTGGTATTGTCGGAACGATCGCAGATATTTCTTCATTTCCGGTAACTACACAAGATATTACAGCGATCGTTGGTAACAAAGAAATGGCTGCCAGTCTTGCAGGTAAAGGCGAAGGTCAAGTGCAAGCTTTTGTCCAACTCCAAGAAAATCCAACATCAGTCAGTGGCTACAAATGGTCATCTTCTGACGGCCCTGCTTTAAAAATATCCTCCGGCACAACTACCTCTGTTCAAGTAAAAGTTGGAGAAAAAGCACCGATTTCTTATATTATTCCTATGCTGCGATCTTGGACGGGGATTTATTAATTTGGGAATGGGGAATGGGGAATAGGGCATTGGGGTTAAAACTTGAATGTTCACCCTCAGAAGCTCAACGTCCGCCCTCAGAAGCTCAACGTCCACCCTCGGAAGCTCAACGTTCACCCTCAGAAGCTCAACGTCCACCCTCAGAAGCTCAACGTCCACCCTCAGAAGCTCAACGTCCACCCTCAGAAGCTCAACATTCACCCTCAGAAGCTCAACATTCACCCTCAGAAGCTCAACGTCCACCCTCAGAAGCTCAACGTTCACCCTCAGAAGCTCAACGTTCAAGTTTTAACTCCCAAATGCCCCATGCCCAATACTTCGGCTCCGCTCAGTACAAGTGCCCCATTCCCAATCCCAAAATTTAAACCAAATCGTGTTCGCACTTCTACACTTTTACAAATGGAAGCGGTCGAATGTGGTGCGGCTGCTTTGGGAATAATTCTTAGCTATTACGGCCAGATTGTGCCACTGGCTAAACTGCGTGAAGAATGCGGTGTCTCGCGGGATGGGAGTAAAGCTTTTAATATTCTCAAAGCTGCCAAAAACTATGGACTCAATGCTAAAGGTTTAAAACTGTCTCTAGAAAAGGTAACAGCTACCCGTCTTCCCTACATTGCCTTTTGGAATTTTAACCATTTTCTCGTGGTAGAAGGATATAGCAAAAAACGCGTCTATCTCAATGATCCTGCCAATGGTCGGAGAACAGTGAGTTGGGAAGAGTTCGATCGCGCATACACTGGTGTTGTGCTGACAATGGAACCAGGAGCGGACTTCCAGAAGGGTGGCAAAAAAAATCACATTATCTCAGCTTTAACTACCCGTTTACAAAACTCACGAGTTACTATCTTGTTTTGTCTGCTAGCTGGGTTATTGTTAACATTGCCTCGGTTAGCGGTGCCAGCTTTTGCTCAAGTGTTTATCGATGAGATTTTAATCCGAGATCGGCAAGATTGGTTACGACCTTTATTGTTAGGGATGTTTTTAACTACTATATTGCGGGCATTCCTTGCGAGACTGCGGCTGACTTATCTGCGGCGATTGATGGTTAAGTTGTCAGTCAGCACATCAGGACAGTTTCTCTGGCATATCCTGCGATTGCCTATTGGGTTTTATGACCAACGTTTTGCTGGGGAAATCAGTAGTCGGATGCAACTGAATGACCGAGTGGCGGAAGTACTCTCAGGGCCTTTGGCAACCACATTAATTGACGCAGTAATGATGGTTTTTTACCTGCTGATAATGATTCAGTATGACCAATTATTGAGTGCGATCGCAGTTGGTTTTGCTGCAATTAATATTTTCGCCCTCCTATTTTTATCGCAAACTCGTGTCGATGCCAATATCCGCTTGGCTCAGGAATATGGCAAAGTTGGTGGCGTAACAGTTAGTGGCATCCAAACCATAGAAACCATAAAAGCTTCTGGGCTGGAGTCAGATTTATTTGCTCGGTTTGCCGGTTATTACGCTAAAGCACTCAACGCCCAACAGGAATTAGGCTTAAAAACTCAAATTCTCACCACATTACCGACGATTTTGACAGCCCTGACCACAGCTTCTATTCTACTGGTTGGCGGCTTTCAGGTAATGAACGGTAATCTCAGTATTGGGATGCTCGTTGCCTACCAAAGTTTAACCCTAAGTTTCTTAGAGCCAGTTAATAGCCTGGTCAATTTCGGCAGCACGCTGCAAGATTTAGAAGCTGACTTAAATCGCCTTGATGATGTGCTGCAAAATCCTGTTGATTTGGAAGTGGAGGAGAGGCAGGGGGAAGGGGGCAGGGAGCAGGGAGCAGGGGAGGCAGGGGGAGCAGGGGGAGAAATTACTTTTTCATCTCTATGGCAATTACAGGGACATATTGAGTTACGAAATATCACTTTTGGCTACAGTCGGGTGGAACCTGCCTTAATTGAGAATTTTAGCTTAACTGTTCAACCTGGACAACGCATAGCGCTTGTGGGGGGAAGTGGTTCAGGAAAATCTACGATTGCTAAATTAATTTGTGGGCTTTATCAGCCTTGGGCAGGGGAAATCTGTTTTGATGGTGTAGAGCGATCGCAAATTAAGCGTTCTGTATTGGCTAACTCATTGGCAATGGTTGAGCAGGATATCTTTTTATTTGCGGGGACTGTGCGAGATAATATCACTCTTTGGGATTCAACTGTGCCAGAAGCTGATTTGGTGCAAGCTTGTCAGGATGCAGCCATTCATGATGCGATCGCTTCTATGCCTGCAAAATATGACTTTGAATTGATTGAAGGTGGTATGAATATCAGTGGTGGGCAACGCCAACGTCTAGAAATCGCCCGCGCTTTGGTGAGAAATCCCACAATATTAGTACTGGATGAAGCAACCAGCGCCCTCGATGTAGAAACCGAATTGATGATTAACCATAACTTGCGACAGCGTGGTTGCTCATGTATTGTAGTAGCCCACCGCCTGAGTACAATTCGTGATTGCCATAAAATTATTGTTCTAGACCAAGGTAAAATTGTCCAAAGTGGTACCCATGAGGAATTATGGCAGCAAGGTGGAACTTATGTTCGCCTACTCCACGCAGCAGAGGCAAGGTAGTATTTGTAAAAAATTTAGACGAGAATGTAAAAATACCCACCCAGACAATTTTGTGGGAATTATAAAAATTTATTAGGTTTAAATGTGAGTAAAATTGATTTTGAAAATCTGAGGAAAAAGTGATTAATAACCAATTAATATCCATTGCTCTGTTTGCAGGAGCTTTCGGTCTTGATTTGGGTATAGAAGAAGCAGGTTTTTATACTGTCAGCGTAGTTGAAATAGATGCTGATGCAACAAAAACTATTATTCTGAACCGCCCCCACAATATGGATAAAGACCAAGTAGTTTACTGGGCTGAAAAAATTCAAGAAAAGGTTAAAGAAGGAGATCAAGCGTATATAGGATTTACTTATGGTAAAAGAACAAGCAAAACAGTAACAATTGGTCTATTAAAACAAATACTGCCTGATTGGGAAATGCAAACTTTGATTGGTAAAGAACTGTGGAATTTCTTGAGCGAAGACTCTGATTACAGTTCTAAATTATTTGAGGTTTTGCGTAAATCAGCACATCAGATACTGCATCAAAATTCACTTTCCGAAGAGATAGATAGTTGTGCAAATAGAGTAAATTATGAATTTATACAAGACTTTGGAGATGGTCATCAGGGAGTATCGAATTACATTAATAGCATTTTTTAATGCTAAATTTTATATGGCAACGTGCAATACTTTTGTCTAAAATTATACATACAAAGCTAATTATTAATTATAGAACGCTATGTACTAGATATGATATAGCAAAAGACTTCTAGCCCATCAAATATTCCATTAATTGAGCAATGAGTAGCGCGCAGGTGAATCCTTCTTCTAAACTCCACTCCTTTCAGGCAAACGAACCAGTATTGTTAAATGACTCAGAAACACTATGGATAGTGCAGTCTGGAACATTAGCTGTGTTTGCGACTGGAGTTAAAAACAGTTTACCAAAGGAGCAGCGCCGCTATCTGTTTCATGTCAACCCTGGAGAATCATTATTTAGTGCAGCTTTGTTAGCGAAAGAAAGCAAGTGGAGTTTTGTAGCGATCGCAATTGAACCTACTCAATTATGCCAGATGTCAATGGTTGATTTGGTTCAGGGAATTGCAACGGCTGACTCTCAAGCCATAAAACTTTTAGAAGGTTGGGTAAATCATTTAAGTCAGTCTCTTAGTTCCCAGCAAACAGTTTTGACAATGCCATTAAACATTGTGCAGACATCGGGACAGGATTTTTCATTATCGACTGGTGAGGCACTACATCTGTGGCAACAAACATTTGTGTGGGTGAAGTTGCAGCAAGGTAATGTTAGCTGGATGGGAGTTGAAGAACTAAGGTTGAATCCCGCCTCGCCAGCTTTTCCCTTCACGAGTGCGATGTGGCTGGAGGCAGAAAATGCAGTTATTGGACAACTATTAACAATCGCAGATTTACCAAGTTATGAAGAAATACCCAGTAGCTTGGTATGTTTACATACTTATTTCTTTCACTACTTGAGTTTGCTAGCAAACAAACAAGCAGAAGCAGAATTTCGGCAGTTTCAGCAAAGAGAGCAACTTAATCAGCAAGTAATTGAGGGCGCACTCTCTGAATTAGCAACAGTATTGCAACCACAGCAAGAAGCTATATCTCAAGAGGGGCCGCCTCTATTGGTAGCAATGGGAGCAATTGGACGGACATTAGGAATTGAGATTCGTCCAGCAGCAGATAATTTTAATTCAATTAAAGACCCTGTGGCAGCGATCGCCCAATCATCGCAAATTCGTATCCGGCGTGTGACTTTGGCAAGTGGCTGGTGGCGGCAAGATCAAGGGCCGATGTTAGCTTATACTCAATTAGAAAAGCGCCCAGTAGCTTTGTTACCGACAGATAAGCGGGATTATGTGATCTTTGATCCAGTTACGCGAACTCGCATCCCCGTAAATGAGGCAGTAGCAAAAACACTGACAACATCTGCCTACGTTCTGTATCGACCGTTGCCCCAAGTTGCACTCAAAGCCATCGATTTACTTCGGTTTGGGGTGAAAGGTTATGAAAAAGACATCGCTAGTATTTTAGTAGTGGGGCTACTGGGGACGATATTGGGAATGGTTGCACCACAAGCAACAGCAATTTTAATCAATAATGCTATTCCAGATAGCGATCGCGCTTTACTATGGCAGATAGGATTAGTAATGTTTGCAGTTGCCTTTGGGCAGCTAGCTTTTCAAATTGCCCAAAGTATTATTACCCTCCGAGTTGAAAGCGCCACAGATAGCGTATTGCAACCAGCTATTTGGGATCGTCTGCTGAGATTAAGTCCGAGGTTTTTTCGTCAGTATACTGCCGGAGACTTAGTTAACCGGGTGATGGCGGTGAGAGAAATTCATCAAAAATTGAGCGGCGCTACCCAAAAAACGTTGTTGAGTGGGGTTTTTGCCTTACTCAATTTAGTGTTGATGTTTATTTACAGCTGGCAATTAGCGCTGGTGGGAGTGGGTTTAGCAATCTTTGCTGCTGCGGTTACAACAGTTGCAAGTTTCCGCTTGGTGAAGAAATCCCGCAAACAGCAAGAACTTAATGGCGCGATTCAGGGACTCACTGTCCAACTAATCAACGGTGTTGCCAAACTGCGGGTAGCAATGGCAGAAGAACGGGCATTTGCTGCTTGGGCAAAAAAGTATAGCCAGCAAATCCGGCTAAAGGCGAATTGGCAACAGATTAAAGATGGCATGTCTGTATTCAATGAAGCACTACCCTTAGTCAGTTCTATATTGCTTTTCGGATTGGCAATGCTGTTGATGCAGCCACACCTCACACTTGGTATATTTGTTGCTTTTAACTATGCCTTGACAATTTTCATCAAAGGGATAATTGACCTGAGCAATACTGTATCTGAGATTTGGGGGATTGTACCAATATGGGAACGGGCAAAACCAATTTGGCGATCGCAGCCTGAAGATGGATCAACCAAAGTTAACCCTGGTCAATTAAGCGGTCGTATTGCCCTAGAAAGTGTGAGTTTTCGCTACTCGGAAAATGGCAACTTAATTCTCAATAATGTCAGTTTCCATGCTGAACCAGGAGAGTTTGTGGCGATTATTGGCCCTTCTGGAAGTGGTAAATCAACGATATTCCGGTTGTTACTGGGATTTGAGACTCCACTGACAGGCAGTGTCTACTATGATGGCCAAGACTTAGCAGATTTAGAACTTCAGGCTGTACGCAGGCAGTTGGGAGTCGTATTGCAAAATGGCAAATTCGGGACTGGCTCAGTTTTTGATAATATCACCGCCGGAGCTTTGGTTTCTCTAGAAGAAGCTTGGGAAGCCGCACAGATGGCAGGTTTGGCTGATGATATCAAGCAAATGCCGATGGGGATGCATACTATCATTGCTGAGGGTGGTACCAATCTTTCTGGGGGACAACGGCAAAGATTATTGATTGCGCGATCGCTAGTTGCAAAGCCCAAAATTATTTTAATGGATGAGGCAACCAGCGCTCTGGATAATCGCACCCAGGCAATTGTGACTGAAAGTTTAGCTAAATTAAATGCTACCAGAGTGGTGATTGCCCATCGCCTCAGTACAATTCGTCATGCAGACCGCATTTATGTTCTCGATGCAGGTAATGTAGTGCAGATGGGTAATTTCTCAAAATTGATTGCAGAAGAAGGGTTATTTGCTCGACTTGTAGTTCGGCAGTCATAACACCTTTTATTCTTAACAGGACTTACGCAAAATACCTCTCAAACTCTTATTCCACCGTGTTCTCTGTGCCTCTGTGGTTCGATTTTCCGTTACCTGTGCGTAAGTCCTACTTAAGACAATACAATCATTGCTATGGTGATTGATTGCCGCCACAAACAAATTGTATGAACCTAAGTAAGTGGGCGTAAATAATTGTCGTTGGGATAAGGCAATAGGCAATCAATACTTGTCGAGTTTTGGGGAAAAGGCAAAGAGAAAAGGGGTAAAGAAAAAACCTTTACCCCAATAGTTCATTTAACAATTTTTGGTAGTAATTCAGGTTTAAGTTAGTGTTTAAAACTCATCCGATAAAACCACTTTTAATTTGGTGTTAAGCTTTGGTGCAAAACCACTTCCTTCAGCTACATAAGTAATTGCTCCTCCAGCTTCTAAAACAGCAGGGCCACCACAGGCTTTAATTAAATCAACACCGTTCTTCACCTTAATATCTTGACAACCAAATTCAAGTCCATTTGGGCCAGTAATTTTAATCTTATTGATTGTTCCAGTTTCACCAGCCGGTAAAAAAAGTTTAGCAGAGCGAATAACTGTTGTCGCTGGCAAAGGAGGTGTTGTTGTGTCGATACTGAACTTGCCTCCAGTAATTGTCGCTTTTTCCGTGATAATTAAGGTAGGAGGGGTACTTGGCGCTGCGATCGCCTCTGTAGAGAAACAGAAAATCAGAAATGATAGAGCAAATGCTAAAATCTTGGTCAAGCGCATGGATTTCTTGAGTGAATTCATAATCATTTTTTGTTGAACCTGTAATTTTTAATGCCAGCTAGAGGAAATATTGTCTCCATCGCTGTACTCAAAAGCTACGATATCAACTAAAAAACGCATTTAATAGTACCCTTGAGGGTACCATTAAGCTGAGTTATCACTTTATGGCAGCTTCGATTTTTCCTCTCTTTTCTACGAAAGATTGATGAAACGAACGATGCAATCTATATGCCAATCGTAGTTGCGATCTGCCAAAAGCATTAAGCTTGCAAGGTTCAAAATCAGTTATCTCGATAAAGTATCAAACGTACTGGTACATCGCTACACAACTATCACAACAGCGAAAATATACCAGACAAAGAATTATTGACATTACTAGTAGTAGTTATAACTCAGTAAGAGAGCGATCGCGTCGTTAAACCTTACTAACACTACTCACTTAGAAGAGTTTTTAATTCTTTGCCTGACTCAATTCTCCAATTTTTTCTACATAATCGTCCAAAAGAGCCACTAGCTGTGGCAATCTGGGAAACAGAGATTTATCAAATCTGATATTTTTAGCTACTGCAAATTTACCCGATCAGGTTATGCAAACTCTGCCCATAGTAGATACTTCAAATACTGCATCAAGTCAACATATCTTTGATACAACTATCAAGCGGCGTAAAACCCGTCCCGTAAAGGTAGGAAATGTCACCATTGGCGGTGGCTACCCAGTTGTAGTGCAGTCAATGATTAACGAAGACACCCTTGATATTGATGGTTCCGTGGCTGGTATTCGTCGTCTGCACGAAATTGGCTGTGAAATTGTCCGTGTCACAGTGCCGAGTATGGCTCATGCTAAAGCTTTAGCAGAAATTAAACAAAAATTAATAAAAACTTACCAAGACGTACCAATTGTGGCTGATGTCCATCATAATGGGCTAAAAATCGCCCTGGAAGTCTCCAAGCACATAGAAAAAGTGCGGATTAATCCGGGGTTGTATGTCTTTGAAAAGCCCAACGTCAATCGAACCGAGTATACTCAATCCGAATTTGACGAAATTGGCGATAAAATCCGCGAAACTCTAGAACCTCTAGTAGTTTCTTTGCGAGATCAAGGCAAATCAATGCGAATTGGGGTAAATCACGGTTCCCTCGCCGAGAGAATGCTATTTACCTACGGTGACACCCCAGAAGGAATGGTGGAATCTGCCATAGAATTCATTCGCATTTGTGAATCCTTGGATTTCCGCAACTTGGTAATTTCCATGAAAGCCTCACGAGTACCTGTAATGCTAGCTGCCTATCGCCTGATTGCCAAGCGCATGGATGAACTGGGTATGGATTATCCGCTACATTTAGGCGTTACCGAAGCTGGTGATGGCGAATATGGGCGAATTAAATCTACGGCTGGTATTGCTACCTTACTTGCTGATGGCATTGGCGATACAATTCGCGTCTCACTCACAGAAGCACCAGAAAAAGAGATTCCCGTCTGTTACAGCATTCTCCAAGCTTTGGGATTGCGAAAAACGATGGTGGAATACGTCGCTTGTCCTTCTTGTGGGCGCACTTTGTTTAACCTAGAAGAAGTGTTACACAAAGTCCGGGAAGCCACTAAACACCTAACTGGATTAGACATAGCAGTTATGGGTTGTATTGTCAATGGTCCCGGCGAAATGGCAGATGCCGACTATGGTTATGTTGGCAAAACACCTGGTTACATTTCCTTGTACCGTGGCCGAGAAGAAATTAAAAAAGTCCCGGAAGACAAAGGTGTAGAGGAATTAATTAACCTCATCAAGGCAGATGAACGCTGGGTAGAACCTTAAGGGGAGCAGAGAGGGGCAAGGGGGCAGGGAGCAGGGTAGGCAGGGGGGACAAGTCTCTTCGTCTCCCCACTCTTCTTTGTCTCCTTTGTCTCTTCTTCATGCCCCATTCCCCATTCCCCATTCCCCATTCCCCATACCCCATACCCCATACTTCTCTGACGAGAGGCTACGCCCTAAGCGTAGCTATGCCGCAGGCTTTACGACTGGGCTTAGTACAAGTTCCCCATTCCCAATTCCCCATTCCCAATCTTAAAACTTTTGTATTGATAACAACCAAGGTCGCCGGATTGTCAAGTATTTTGTTTAAATTAAGAATACATACTCGGTCTGTACAGTGGAAGCCTGTGTTAGATTGAGCATACTGACTATATATTTTCCCTCTGACGCAGCTGTCATTATGGTGATTACAAAAAGTAGGCTTGTTTTGGGTGCTACGGCGGTGACACTCTCCACGATCGCAGTTACTAGCCTTGGCATTCACTCGCGAGGTCAGGCTTTATTTAAAGCAAGTCCCAAAGAAATAGTAGATGAAGTTTGGCAAATTGTTCAGCGCCAATATGTAGATGGTACTTTCAATCAGGTAGATTGGCAGGCTGTTCGTAAGGAGTACTTAAGCAAGTCCTACAGTAATCCCCAGGAGGCTTATAAATCTATTCGGGAAATGTTGAAAAAGCTGGATGACCCATACACCCGGTTTATGAACCCAGAAGAATTCAAGAATATGCAAGTGGACACTTCTGGAGAATTGATCGGGATTGGGATCACTATCAGTCAAGATGAAAAAACTAAGCAACTGGTTGTAATTGCGCCAATCGAAGACACGCCAGCATTTAAAGCTGGCGTTTTGGCAAAAGATGTCATCCTTAAAATCGACAACAAAAGCACCAAGGGGATGGATACTAATCAAGCAGTAGCCCTGATTCGAGGTGAAGCCGGAACGCAAGTTAGCCTAACGATTCAGCGCGACGGTCAGATAAAACAATTAGACATCAAACGGGCGCGGATTGAAATTCATCCAGTTAAATATTCCCAAAAGCAAACTCCAGCAGGTAATCTTGGCTACATTCGCCTGAACCAGTTCAGCGCTAATGCTGGTAAAGAAATGCAAACAGCTATCAAGGATTTAGAAAGCAAAAAGGTAGCTGGATATATTCTGGATCTACGTGGTAATCCTGGTGGCTTACTGTTCTCCAGTGTAGACATTGCCCGGATGTGGATAAATAAAGGTAAGATTGTCTCCACCGTTGAACGCCAAGGAGAGGCAGAAAAAGAAGAGGCCAACGGACGCGCCTTGACAGATAAACCTTTGGTGGTGCTGGTAGATAAAGGTTCAGCCAGTGCCAGTGAAATCCTTTCAGGGGCTTTGAAGGACAACAAGCGTGCTACTTTGGTTGGTACTCAAACCTTTGGTAAGGGACTAGTGCAATCGGTACGTCCCTTAGAAGATGGCTCAGGATTGGCGGTAACAATTGCTCATTACTATACTCCTAATGGTACAGATATTAATCACAAAGGTATTAATCCAGATGTGAAGGTAGAGTTGACCAAAGAGCAAATGCAGGAATTATGGCTCCATGAACGCGATAAACTCGCTACCTTACAAGATCCACAATTCGCTAAAGCAGTAGAAGTGATAGGTAAAAAAATTGCTGCTAAGGGTACAGCCACAGCAGAAAAGTGAAGAGTTAAAAATAAAGTTAGAAGTAAGTAGTGAACAGTTAGGAATACAAAATATCATTTCTAACAGACGCGATTAATCGCGTCTCTACTGCTAACTTAAACTGGTTGGCACTTTCCAGCCCTAATTAGTCCGACACGCCGAGCGATCGCTTCTCCTTCCGAACTAAAAGGCCCCCACTGTTCTATAATCTCTAAATCATCGTCGCCAACTTTGTCACTGGGGACGATCTCGCAATTTCCAGCAGAGTGCTTGACAATATACCAAGTTTGTGAATCATTCATGCTTGAAAAAAATTTGTTTTTTACTGTAAAAATTTTACGGCATAGAGAAATGATTCTCGCACATCTGCGATCGCACCGAAGTTAATTGCTACGGTCATTTGGATATGATTTAGACATGGCTCTTGTAACAGTGTCAAATTTTATCTTCTCAGAGTTTTTGATTTTATTTTGGTGCGTTGCATAGTTTACCACCGCAGGCATCACTTATCCTAAATTTCAAGTCAAATTTTTTCTGCCACAGCTAGGCAATATTATTTTTCCGTAGAATTAATTTACAAGGGATAAATGCGTTTATAGGCTATGCTCAAATTTGTTATTTGATCTTGGCTAAGTACAGATAGATTTTAATCAAAAGATAAAGTTTATTTAAACAACTACATGAATTAATATAGATAGCACTTTTGAAATTAAGTGAATTGATATGCGTTTACCTATCATTATCAGTGCCGGATTATTGCTATCTTTCGGCCTTAACCTACCAGTAATGTCAAAATCTCCCATAGAGATAGCACAATCGCCAACAAAAAATAATAACTTGGATTTAAGGCGATTAAAATTTAATCGCTATTTGTGGAATCAGCAAAATATTTCCAACTATCGCTATACATTTAGTAATGGATGCTTTTGTATACCCGACGCTAGGGGCCCGGTAGTTATTGAAGTCCGTAATGGTCAAACAACTTCCATCACTTCTGTAGCTACAGGTCAAGCAGTTAATCCAGACTTCTTTCAAAACTACAAAACAATTCCTAAACTGTTTGATGTGATTGAAGATGCTATTAACCGTAAAGCCTCCAGCCTAAATGTGAGTTACAGCCCTAGATTCGGCTATCCAACCCAAATTCAAATCGATTACAATAGTCAGATAGCTGATGAAGAAATATATCTCACAATTGAGAATTTTCAGGAAATTAAATAGTCGCCGTTGAACCATAAAATTAGATATTAAGGCGATCTAGTGCGTAGCTTTCCACCGCAGGTATCGCCCTAATTTATCGTGTGAATCAAATTTTATTTAAGAGAAAAGATTGGCATTGCTAATTAGATGTATAAATCTTGGTGTAGAGATGCAAAATTTTAAGCCATCGCTCATCACAAAAGCCGATTTTTTAATTTTTAACTCTTATGAATAAAGATTTCTAGCTATTGTGTCACTACATATTTATCATTAAAAAATCTTTTATTTGTATCACTGAATACTTGATATTGAAACGAAGAACTTGGACACTGTTTTTGTAATTAAAAGTACAAAAACATGAAAAAAATCAAGATTTTCAAGTTTCTACTGCCGTTTGTGACGGTGGTTTTATTCATAATTGGGTTAGCACAGATTGTACCAGCCCAGTCATCAGTAAGTGTTCACCTAACCCTTGGCAACCCTAGCGGCGCTGGAACTTCTAGTCAAAATAACTACTTGTTGGTAAAACCACAATATGTAATTGGTTACAATTGCTCACTAGGTAGACCAAATTGGGTGTCTTGGCAGTTGAATAGTAGTTGGTTAGGTAGCACACCAAGGCAAGATACTTTCCGGGCTGATACAACACTTCCTTCTGGCTGTTATCAAGTTCAATCTACCGATTTTAGCGGAAGTGGGTTTGATCGCGGTCACATGACACCTAGTGCTGACAGGACTAGTAGTGTTACTAATAATTCTGCCACCTTTTTGATGAGTAATATGATTGCTCAAGCCCCAGATAACAATCAGGGAATTTGGGCAAGCCTAGAGGATTATGCCAGAACTTTAGTAGGACAGGGTAAAGAACTCTACATCATATCTGGTGGATATGGGATGGGCGGTACTGGTTCTAACGGAACGTTCTATACAATAGCGAATGGACGGGTTCAAGTCCCTAACAGAACCTGGAAAATTCTTGTTGTATTGAATACTCCTGGTTCAGGTCTTGCAGGCGTGACAACCAGCACGAGAGTTATTGCTGTCAATATTCCCAACGCCCAAGGCGTGCGAACAGCGAATTGGAGAAATTATCGGGTTAGCGTTGACTCATTAGAATCTCTAACTGGATACAATTTTCTCTCACAAGTTTCAACATCTATTCAGTCTGTAATAGAAGCGCAAGTCGATAATTTATAAGTTTGGATGATTTCAGAAATGAGAAAGCCTAGCCATCTGTGTAGCTAGGCTTTTATTTAAAGAAATTTCTCCCTGTATACTAGGTTTCAACCAGTTTTGTAACTACTCCAGCTAAGTCACCGTCTTGAGTTTGTCCGATGATATAAGCGTCAATATTTATTTTTCCGACACGATAAACTTTGATGTCACTAAGATTATCTTTAAGTGTCTGGATAAGTGTTTGAAATCTTTTAACATCTTGTTTCTGTAAGTCATTATGCCACTCTTGCTCAAATGCACAATTACGAAAAAGATAGTCTAACTCTACTACTTCGACTGGCAGGTTTTGAGAACCTGTTAGCTGTAAGATTTTTTCTTGTGTTGCAGGTGCAGCACCTTTCCATTGAACAACCTCAAAAGGGTAATCTGACTCGCTCATCATTAATAAGCCAGTACTAGCTTCCTTGAGTTTTTCGACAATCTCGCCGCTCATAGTCATCAGTTTCTAGCAACGCTCATACTGTATCATTCAGCCAGTAGCAAGAAGGGAAGCCGAAAGAGAGATATGTAGGAGGAAGCAACGCCGCAGCGATCGCTAATCAGAAAATTTTAGGGTCTTGAAGTCCCTGCTTCTGGCTGAATCAGAATAGGCGCTCCACCTTTTTCAGAACCAATAATTACAATTTTAGAATTATTCGATTGAGCTAGCTTTTCTGTGGCTTCAATCGCTCGTAATTGTAGCACTTGGTTGCTAAGTCCACCGGAGATAATTTTTTGAGAATCAGCTATGCCTTGAGCTTCAATACGCTTTCGTTCTGCCTCTTGACGCTCTTTCTCTAAAACAAATTTCATTTGCTGGTTTTCTTGCTCTGTCTTGAGTTTGTTTTGAATTGCCACTTGGAGAATATCAGGCATTTTGACGTTTCGTAAAAGAGCTTCCTCAACAATGAAACCCAAAGCCGGTATTTCTTCGGTGAGTTGTTGGTCAATTTTTTGGGCGATTTCTTGACGTTTGGTAGAGTAAATAGCACTGGCTGGGTAGTTTGCGGTGATAGCGCGAACAGTAGAGCGGAATCTGGAAATTACCAGTTGTGTTTCATCAGTTCCAATGGTTTTATATACTGTAGCTGCTTTCTGGGGATCGAGCTTGTACTGAAGACTGACATCAAGATTTAGACTCAAACCTTCTTGGGTTGTCACATCTATGTTTTCCTTCACATCCTTAATGCGAGTGGAAAAATTCAGCACTTTGTTAAAGGGGCTCAACAAGTGGACACCAGGATTAAGAGTGCTTTCGGAAACCTCACCAAATAAGTTGACGACACCAATATTGCCTGGTGGGACAATCACCAAAAGCCTAGAAATAGAATTCAGTATTGCAATACTGCTAATCAATATCGTAATTGTGCGTATTGCTAAACGTGACTTTTCGCCAGAGATCCTACCTGTATTGAGATAAACGAGGATTCCAATCAGGCTAGTTAGAAGAGAGATTATAAAGCCCATGAGTTTTTCTGTGTGGTTAAGATGGATAGACTTAATCACATAATTCCCAGATGCTTTTATAAAACTTTCCCTCAAGGGCAGCAAGCTATAATTTTGCTTTGCCCTGTTTATTGTGGGCGGAACTCTTTTGTCATTGAGAAGGTTGATACCCCTTTTAACTCATTACTCTTCATGGCAGCCAAGATTGTTAGGATAAACAGTAAGAATATTGTTTTGCCAAGCTTATGCCTTCACCGTTTCCAGGGATGAACCCTTACCTAGAAAATCCCGAATTCTGGGCTGAAGTTCACAGTCGGTTGATAATTGCGATCGCAGATGTAATTGCTCCTCAACTACGACCCAAATATCGAGTAGCGGTTGAAAAACGAGTATATCAGATGACAGATGAAAATTCTATTCTAGTTGGTATTCCTGATGTGGTTGTTGCACGTTCTTTAACAAACACAGAAAAGAACCGTCTAAGGCAGCACTTCCGGCTGCTATGAGGTACAGTAACAGCAATTAGCAAACCAGTTTCTTAAATGTTGAGGATTTATTAAATCAAGCGCAATTGAAATTATTTGATCTACCCTTTTTGTGGTAGTCGGTGAAAACATTCGTAAGATCATCCTGCAGATAAGAGTAAAGTCTTTGATTGTGCGATTAACTTCCCTCCCAATGGAAAAGCAATAAGATTGGAAAACATACAAGCATTCCAAGAACGGTGGAGTACAGAAGGATTAGCGTTTCAACAGCACCTTCAAAGCGTATTAAATATTCATTAATAAAAATCCCCGCATATTTAAATGCAGGGCTTTGATTTCAGATAAATCCAAAATTACTTGCCATTGCCGTTACTACCATTGCCATTGCTGTGAATGACACGTTCAGCGAGTTTTTCCGGCACTTCCTGGAGATGGTCATATTCCCAATGGAAGGAACCAACGCCCAAGGTGAGCGATCGCAGCTCTACAATAAAGTTTTGCATCTCTGCTTGTGGCAAGTATGCAGAGACATTATCCCAGCCTTGCCAATCGTTTCTGCCCTCATAGCCTAAAATTTGCCCTCGTCTACCACTCAACAGTTGCAGCACTTTCGAGGTAAATTCGCTCGGTGTAGTCACTTCCACGCGCAGAATTGGTTCTAACAGGGTAGGTTCTGCTTGGGGTATCCCCGTTTGCATTGCCAATCGGGCAGCTTGCTTAAAGGCTTGTTCGGAACTGTCAACGTTGTGATAGGAACCATTAGTCAGAGTTACCGCTAAATCCACTAATGGGAAGCCCAAAGGCCCATGTGTCAGAAATTCCCGCACGCCCATTTCCACCCCAGGAATGTACTGTTTGGGAACCACGCCACCAACAATAGTTTCATTAAAGTTGAAACCTGTGCCGCGTGGTAGGGGTTTGATGTCGAGAAAAACGTCACCAAACTGTCCGTGACCACCGCTTTGGTGCTTGTAGCGTCCATGAACTGAAGCCACCGTTTTGCGGATGGTTTCTTTGTAAGGCACTTGCGGTAAGTGGGTTGTCATTGGCAAGTTATATTTGCGGCGCAGTCTGTCTAGGGCGACTTGTAAATGAATCTCGCCTTGACCCCACAAGATAACTTCGTGAGTATCGCCGTGTTGTTCCCAAGCAAGTGAACAGTCTTCCTCCAATAACTTGGTGATGGCACCGCTGAGTTTAACTTCATCGTTGCGCTTTTCTGGTGTAATGGCGAGAGCATACACTGGTTCCAACTCTACAGCTTTGGGTAATTTTATTGCCGACTGCTGTTCTGTGGAGATTGTATCGCCTGTCTTGATTCCTTCTAAACGGCTCAATGCAACAATTTCACCAGCACTAACTTGGTTAACTGACTGCTGTTGCTGTCCCATGAGGCGGTAAATTCCACCAGTGCGAATGCCATTGAGGACAATACCATCAGTTAATTTACCTCGCCAAACACGCACGAGAGAGAGTTTGCCACCTTGGGGAGTGTAGTAAGTTTTTAATACCTGTGCTAAAGGCGTATCACCTTTTAAGTTTTTTAAGCGACGTTCTGCTGTAGTTTCTGGTTCGGGTGCTTCCCGTAACAAGGCTTCTAATAGAGGTCTAACACCATAATCTTGTTCTGCCACACCAAAGAAAACGGGGACTACTAAATCTGCCCCTAATTCCATTTTTAAATCTTTAAGGATTTCCTCTTGGGGTGGTTCGATGTCTTCTAAAAGTTCTTCGAGTAAATGGTCGTCAAAATTTGCTAGAGCTTCGAGCATTTCTGCTCGTGCTATATGTTCTTCTTCTTTTAAGCTTTCAGGGAAGGGAATGGGGTCAGCCGGTGCGCCTGGATGATATTGATATGCCTGTTCGCTCACCATATCAATAAAGCCGGTGAGTTGTTCCCCGTTCATGATGGGATATTGATGCGCTACCAGGGGACGGCTAGATACTGCTTTCAGGGCGTGTAACGTTTCTAGAACGTGAATATTTGCCCGATCCATTTTGTTGACGAAGACGAGATGGGGAATTTCCCAATCGTCGAGGAATTTAAATAGAGGGGCGAGGGTGAGGACGCGATCGCGGATGGGTTCGCAAACTACAATTGCCGCATCAACTCCCATTAAAGCATTGTACGTTTCTTGAGCAAATTCTACACTTCCCGGACAGTCAATAAAAGTAAAGCGAATGCCGTTATACTCAGTGCTAGCGGCGCTGACTTCTACACTCATGTGGCGATCGCGCGACTCGGCAGCACTATCTCCCACTGTATTGCTGTCCTTAACACTCCCTTTGCGAGAAATTGCCCCTGTGACAAATAACAAGCTTTCTAGTAAAGTGGTTTTTCCACTTAAATAAGGCCCGACAATTGCAACATTCCGCGAACCCGATTTTACTTTTTCGTTCATAAAATCCTCCTTGCGGTAAGTCTTTTATAACCGCATGATTCCGTATATATCAAGGGTTGAAGAAGAATCCAGCTATTCTGAATGAGCTAAACGCCCCGCTAGCGCTAACAGGATTCGGAATCAAGACATTAGCGAGTCCGCGAGCGTCTTAAACCGATTTATTCATCCACCAGCGATGCACTGAGTTTCGGCTACGCTCAACTACCGCAGGTCGTTGTGTCGTACAGAATTCATTCTGAATTCTGGCTCCTGACTCCTGAATTCTATTTGATCAAAAAATGGTTCTCTGGAGTCAAAATTACCCCTTCTTTAATTTGTTATTATCCTTCTTTTAATCGAAAGTTAAAAAAATTGTAGCCTGTCGTAAGATTTAGCTTAATAAAAGTTAATTTTAGTAAAGATTAATAGCGAATCTAAAATTTTTGTAAATAACTTTTTATGAAGTAAATTTAACTGAAAGTGTTGCGAATCAGAAAATCAATGAGATTATCATTTTCTAAATATCCCATAGCAGGGTTAGTCAGTTTGACTTTGTTGGTTGTTAGTATTCCCTCCCCTTCTCTTTCTCTCTCTGAGTATGTCCCTTCAGAGCTGGCAAAATCTAATGGGAAAACAGCCATAGACTGGCTAAACCAAGGTTTACAGGCAATTCAGGCGGGCAAAGTAAAAGATGCGATCGCAGCCTTTAAACAAGCAGCCAAGTTAGATCCAACATTAGCACCAGCGTACTATAATTTAGGGCTAGCGTACCGACAAACAGGACAATTACAACCCTCTGCGGACGCATTTTATCGAGCGACGCAAGCCGATCCTAAGTTTGCTCCAGCTTTTGCTAATTTAGGTGGTGCGCTATTAGAAGGCAATAATTTACAGTTAGCTAATGATTATTTGCAACGAGCGTTAGAACTCGATCCAAAATTGGGATTTGCCCACTATAATTTTGGGTTAGTAAGAGAGCAGCAAGGAGATTGTGAGAAAGCGATCGCATCTTTTAAACAAGCCATAGAATATAGCAAAAATGCACCAGAACCTCCTTACCATATAGGGATGTGTTATCTCCAACAAGGGAAACTCGATCGAGCAAGAGATGCCTTTAATCAAGCAGTAAAAATTAATCCGAAATATCCAGAAGCTTACTACAATCTTGGTTCGATTTGGTTTCAGCAAAACAAGTTACAAGAAGCATTAGAGGCTTTTAGAAAATCAGCCGAAGCTAACTCTAACTATCCCAACGCTTATTATGGTGCAGGGTTAGTTTTTATGCAGTTAAAGCAATATGGAGATGCAGTACAAGTATTCAAATTTGCTAGAGATTTATATAATGCTCAGAAGAATCCTCAGTGGGCGAAAAATGCCGAGCAATTGTTGCAACAAGCACAAAATTTAAATTACCAACCTCGCTGAGGCGCAAACGCTTAATATTGCATAACATAAAACTATTGGGCTGACTCGCTGGTGTTGTCTGAACTTGTCCCGATTGGAAAAATGTACATGCAAAAGCGCCAGAAAAGTCGATTTTTATTTAGCGATCGCTGGCTTGATCGGCACTCAATTGTTCGCAACATGGAAGCCTTTCAAGACTTAATTGTGATTGTCTTGTGTTTAGGTTTATTCGCCGTCATGCTGATCCAATTGTGGGGAATAGCTATCGCCCTCACGCAGCCACTAGACTATAAACACGTGACTGCAAAAATACTATTTGTGTTAATTTTAGTCGAGTTATTTCGGCTATTAATGGTCTACTTACAAGAACATAGTATCTCTGTGGGAGTAGCAGTTGAGGTAACAATTGTATCCCTACTACGAGAAATAGTAGTTCACGGAGCGCTGGAAATTTCTTGGGTTAATACGCTTGCAATTTGTGGTTTGTTATTTGTTCTGGGTGGACTACTCGTAGTCTGTGCTAAAACTCCACACATGGATTGTATGAGCGCTAACACTAAGTTTTGTCCGGTTATGTATAGAGGAGGTAGGGAACGGCAAAATGATTTGGAATTCCAGTATTCACGTCAATGTGATGAAAATAAACCGCTTGGCTAAATTCTAATGAAAATAAGGAGTAGGGAGATGAGGTAGAATTTTCTCCCTTGTCTGTCCTATCTCCTGATTTATCTGTTGACTAATAAAATATCCTCTTAGATGTGTAGAGTCAGTAAAACTCCAACTTGCTGCTTACGACTTGCTTATTTCTTAGTTTCAAATCTAATTCTTTAGCAATATAGCAATCCTATTTGATTGGTGAGAATTGGAACCCGCAGATCCCCGACTTATCTTATTTTTTACGCATCAGTAATGGAAAAATGAGATTGGATAAGGCTGAGGTAATTGGAAAGCGATGTCTACGACGGTCACTGAGCCTTGTCGTACCACTTCGTGGAAGCAAGCTACGCGGAGCGTCTGTCTGCGACACGCTGCGCGAACGTAGAGAAGTGCGGGCTACGCCTACGCACTGAATACTATAAACTACACTCGCAAGGTACTTCCGACGTATTGAAATATACTCTTTTTGGAAGATGAATCGCTTTTTAAGGGTGAGTATAAAGTTAATTAGAAATTCTAAAAGAGGATCGAGCAATGGCTACAAATACAGGTAACGAACAGTCTCAAACAGCTATTAGCGACTTGGAGTATGATTTTGTCACCGTTTTGCACAACAAAGCTGAAGCCGTTAAAGCCTACGATGCCTACATCAAAGATGCAGAGCAAGTAGGTTCTCAGCCTTGTGTAGAGTTGTTCCAAAAATTGCGCCAATCTGATATTGAACACGCACAAGAGATTCGCCAGCATCTACAGCAAGTGCTGCAACACGGTAAGATGTAACCCAGGTTTTTAACTGCGTAGGCGTAGCCCTTCTCCTGTCGGAGACGCTGCGCGTAGCTTGCTTCCACGAAGTGGTACGGCTGCGCTCAGGAACCACCCCTCGTAGACATCGCTTCTACTTTAGTGAACCTAAATAGGACTTACGCAAAATTATATGCGGTAGGGGCAATTCATTAATTGCCCCTACCAGAAAATCAAGTTTGGGCTATTTTTTGGGTAAACCCTGCTAAATAAAAAAGAGGCGATGTCTACGACGGGCTACGCCTACGCACTTTACGTAAAAACTTTATTAACCGATATCTTGCACACTTTGTTTAAGAAATATATAGTACAGTGTTTCCAGAGATAAAGCGCAATACTCAGACAATCGCCCACTATCAGCCAGACTGATTCTGGGCTACTTGCTGTACTTGCGCCACCGTTAAATCGAGAGCCACCGCCACTTGTTCCACACTCAACCCCAATGCCAATAACCGGGGAATAGCTTCTAACTTAGCTTCCTGTTTACCTTCCTGTCTGCCTTCCTGTCTACCTTCCTCCAAGCCATCTTGCTTGATAGATTGATACATCCTTGTTTTTTTGAATTCGTCGTCTATACCCAACATTTCTGCTAACTCCTCTCGGCTTAACCGGGTAAATTTGTACAACAGGATAGTCTCTATCAATTCTACAATTTGCTTCCTGGTTGCTTCATCCGCTAGTTGTTGCCTTGCTTGTAAAATCAATTCTCTACTTTTGTCAACGGCTGTCTCTTCTCTTTCGATGATTAATTTAACGATCGCAACTTGAAGTGAGTTCTCCGCCGTATCTAATTCATCTAGATAAATACGTTGCACTCAACAAAGTAGAGTGGTTGATTTGTGGTTTCAGTTGTGGGCATGAATACCCCATCAATCCTAAAAGCCGTTTCTTTTAGTTCGACTGAAACAAATTGATATGCGTTGACGTTGACAGTATTATCGCCAATTATTGCAAAAAATATGCTAGGAAAAGATTGAAATAAACTATAAAATATTTTGTCAGTTTGCACTTGGATTTAGTCAAGCGGGAATTGGATATTCAAAGTTTATCAAAAATCGTGTATACACGTCTGATTACGCATTAAAAAAAGCAGATAGTAACCATCATCTGCTTGAATTTAAAAAAACATTATTTCATTTACTTAGATACCAACTGATTAACTGGAGCAATCCCAGCCAAATCTAAAATTGGTGCGATCGCATCTTCCCGCTTGACTGCCATCAGATGGACACCTTGACACAATTGCCGTGCTATCTGCACTTGTTCGGCTGCAATTTTTATCCCTTCCTCAAAAGGCTCTTTGGCTTTTGCCAATCTATCAATAATATGTTGGGGAATATTGACACCCGGAACACATCTATTAATAAACTGAGCATTTTTTGCCGATTTCAACAGAAAAATTCCTGCCAAAATTGGTTTTTTATAGCCAGAGGCAATGGTATCCATAAACTTTTCTAGACGTTCAAAATCGGTAATTAACTGACTTTGAAAAAATTGCGCTCCGGCTTCGATTTTGCGTTCAAATCGACTTTGTAAACCCGACCAACTTTTACATTGCGGATCTACTGCTGCACCAACAAATAAATCTAACGCTCCATCAGTCAAGGGTTTTTCGTTGCAATCAACGCCTTGATTCATCTTCCGAATTAGTTGCAGCAGTCGCACCGCTTCTAAGTCAAACACTGCTTTGGCATCTGGATGATCGCCTGCTTTTACTGGGTCTCCAGTCAAAGCTAAAATATTACGAATACCTAAAGCATGAGCGCCCATCAAATCAGCTTGTAAACCAATGCGGTTGCGATCGCGGCAAGCAACTTGACAGATCGGCTCTATACCATTTTGTGACAAAATCACCGACGCGAGTAACGAAGACATCCGTAACACTGCGCGGCTACCATCAGTAACATTGACAGCATGAACCCTTCCCTTAAGAGTCGCCGCCATTTGAATCATGTGCGCTGGATTTCCCCCTTTCGGGGGTGCTACCTCGGCGGTAACTAGAAATTCACCTGCTTGTACAGCTCTACGGAAGGCTGTGGGGCTATGGGTGTGATACATAAAATTAAGAATTTCAATTTCTTAAATGGTATAGCAAATCACACCTAAAAGCGAAAACTTAGAGAGGAAGCGAGTAGCCTAAAGCAGCTTTTACTTGTGATAAAGTTTGATTTGCGATCGCTCTAGCTTTTTCCCCTCCATCGCGCAATACAGACTCCAAATAGCTTTTATCTGCCGTTACCGCTTGATATTTTTCTTGGATTGGTTTCAAGGACTCAATAATTGTGTCTGTCAACAATGGTTTGAATTGTCCCCAGCCCATATCCTGGCACTCAACTGCTACATCTTCCTTTCTCTTCCCGGAAAGCAATGTATACAGCGTTAACAAGTTATTACACTCTGGACGCGCAGGATCGTCGAAAGTCAGCCCACGAATCGGATCGGTTTTACAACGCTTAATTTTGTATTGAATCTGTTCGGGTGAATCTAGCAAGCTGATTCGGCTTAACTCTGAAGGATCGGACTTCGACATTTTGCGTGTACCATCCGCTAAACTCATCACCCTTGCCCCTTCCTTACGAATCAAAGGGTCTGGTAACTTTAGAACTGGTTGGTCTGGTTTACCAAATTGGTGATTTAACCGAGCTGCAATATCCCTTGTCAATTCCAAGTGTTGCTTTTGGTCTTCACCCACTGGTACTTTATCCGCTTGGTAAAGCAAAATATCAGCCGCCATCAAGACTGGGTAATCCAACAAACCTGCACTCACATTTTCTCCCTGTTTAACAGCTTTTTCCTTAAACTGAATCATGTCTTGCAGCCAGTTTAGAGGTGTAATGCAGTTGAGCAACCAGGTGAGTTCACTGTGGGCTGAAACGTGAGATTGTACAAAGATGGTGGAGTGATTTAAATCTAGACCACAAGCTAGATAGAGAGCAGCAAGAGTGTAGGTATCAGCTGCCAACTGTTTCGGGTCGTGTGGCACTGTAATCGCGTGCAAATCAGCCACAAAGAGGTAATTTTCGTATTCACTCTGACCTTCTACCCAGTTGCGAATGGCTCCTAAGTAGTTACCTAGATGGTAATTGCCCGTTGGTTGAACTCCAGAAAGAACACGTTGCTTGCCCATAAATTTCAACTAAGTTATCTCAAATCTGCGCTAATAAAGTGGCGATATCTGGTGAAAAATTGCTTCTCTTCTGTGCGAGAAGCTGTACCAACGCCAATGCGCTTACGCAAAACTCATTTAATTTTGACATTTTCCAGCGCAACTCGCCGTTGAAATATGGCAGTGGGAACAATGCAATTTTGTGAGATCGCCATAAAGACAGCAGGGGAGCAGGCTTGCCGTGAGCGTAGCCGAACGGGAGCAAGGGGAATGGAAAAAGAACCAATTATCGGACAGAATTCATTCTATAGCTTGCTTCCCTGAAAGGATATTCTGATTCCACATTCCTGAATTCTGTTTTGATAAAGTCGAGCTTACTTAATTTTGTAATTCTCGATGATAGCGCAAGGAACAGACTTTTCTCCCGACCAATCGGTAAAAGTATCTTCATTTTTATAATGCCTTGGTGTTTGCATAAGCAAGTTCCAAGCATCTTTGGCATCCAATAAATTTAAACGTTCAGGATAGTGTATCTTTAATAATTTTTGCACTAGGGGATAATAGTCAGAGTTGATTCCTGGAAAAATATGGTGTTCTGTATGATAAGAAAAATTTAAATGCAATTTGTCAACTATTTTAGGAACACGCAGAGAAATACTATTAATCAGTGGATCGTTGACACTTGTCATCTTGCAAAGCATGTGGTTTGTATAGATGTAAAATATTGCTCCAGCATAACCAATACCAATCGGCAAAAAGTAACTCAACGCGATTTTTAGGAAATTAAATTGTAAATACGTCAAGATACTCAAATGAATCATGACAATTACAAAAAGTTCACCTGCAATTAACCAACGTTCTTTAGTTTTAACTGTAAAAGCAGCAGGAACAAAACTCACAGATTCACGATTAAACAATAGCACAGATGTCAGATTCCGAAGATTATGTGTTCCCCATGCGGTTGCCATTCCGACTATTAAACTGATAGGATTAACTTCCGCAGAGGGTACGCATACATCTTGAATCCATTTACCCCAAGTTTTCGGCTGCTGGTATAAGTAATTGCGATCGGGATCTGCCAATGAATTAGTTTTATTATGATGTTTTCGATTATGTACTGCTTTCCACAATGTGGGTGGCATCCACAACATCGCTAGCCCTAGTAAGCTCATAATTTTGGCTATAGGGGAGTTTTTGATGACGCTACCGTGCATCAGATCGTGGGAGCTAAATAGCAAGACGATGACACTATTACCCATTACTATAGCTAAAGGTAAATAAAGCCATAAAAAATATAAATTCCAACGATCTAGATAAGATGCGATCGCCCAGCCTAGAATCAGAATTGCCCAATTAATTGATAGAATGACCAATTTACTAGCATCAGGGATAAATGCTTCGGCAGGAAGTAAGGGACGCAATTTTTTTGCATACTCTGCTTGACGGATTAACTTTTGTGCGTTACTAACTTCCATAAATAATTATTGTTTTTTCTTTCTCTAATTTATTTTACAATTAAAAGTTTCAAAACTTAACATGAGTTATGGTACAAAATTTATTAGACCTCTTGCAATAATTTTGAAGGTATAAATAGAAGGTCTTGGTTTGTGCAAGAGGTCTATTGTAAAAAAGTAATCAACAATTAAAATTTCTAAATCAACACACTTATGAAAGACTCCACAAATCCGGTTTTTAATAAACCAGTTTCTTTAGAAAATACAGCATTTTTCTTTGGTATGAAGTACAAAGCTACGGTTTTTGAGATAAAACGCAGGATATAGAAACTCTTCATATCTGATTTTGCGTCCTACACTTTGTACCTCATTAAAAAGCAAACTGCTGTCAGTCTGCTGGTGAAGTTTTAACTAACAATGTGGCAATACCCTGCGGTTACTCCTTTGAAAACTCGTATAGTAGCCGCTTCTCTACCATAAGCTTTACTTAGCTTGCTTCTACGTAGGAGTATGCGTCTACATGAATGTCTCCACAGTCTTTAACTTTGTATAAGCCTATAAGCGCATCTTCAAACAGAAATGGTATAAAGTCACCCATTCAGGTGAAGGCATACAGAGATGTAACGGCTACCATGAAGTAATATTAAGCAACTATA
Organism: Nostoc punctiforme PCC 73102; assembly: GCF_000020025.1. Taxonomy (GTDB): domain Bacteria; phylum Cyanobacteriota; class Cyanobacteriia; order Cyanobacteriales; family Nostocaceae; genus Nostoc; species Nostoc punctiforme. The sequence goes on from NC_010628.1 coordinate 6,281,758, forward strand.
AAGCTAATTATGCGTCTAGTTGTTAGCTTATTAATAAAGATTTAATCGAAAAATTTTAACAATTCCTCATTCCTGTACTCGCCCTTTAACTACGGGCTACTCCCATAAAGCAAGATTAATTAGGCTTTTAGATATGGCTACGCACATAGAAATTCCTGTTATTGGCAAAGTTAAGTATCCATTTCGCTGGCTGATGGGGCTGATAACAGGAGGTGTCTTGGTTGTTGGTACTATCACAACCTACACCCTGATGAATCAAGGGACAAAAGAAGATATTGCTCAATTAACTGTGCCAGTGGCGGCGAAAAATGTCACATTGAGAATTACAGCTAGCGGTAAAGTCGTACCAGTTCAGAGCGTAAATATTAGTCCGAAGAACCCCGGAGTGCTATCGCAATTATATGTACAACAAGGCGATCGCATTCAACAAGGGCAAATCCTTGCCCGCATGGATAGTGCAAGCATTGAGGCCCAAAGAAGCCAGTACCGTGCTAACTTAGCCCAAAGTCAAGCGCAATTAGCCGAAGCCCTTGCTGGTAGTCGTCCTCAAGAAATTGCTCAAGCTAAGGCGCGGTTAGCACAAGCTCAAGCCCAGCTAGCCCAAGCTAGGGCTGGTAATCGTCCCCAAGAGATTGCTCAATCTCAATCCCAAGTAGATGCGGCTCAAGCAAAGGTGAATTACACCAGCGAACAGGTAAAGCGTTATCAATACTTATATAAAGAGGGAGCAGAGAAAAAACAATTACTCGATCAAGCCATCAGCGAAGACAAGAGTGCTAGAGCCAGTTTAGAAGAAGCTAAAAAACGATTGTCGTTAGTCCAAAGTGGGACTCGGAGTGAGGAAATCGACCAACGTCAAGCAGCTGTTAATGAAGCACGGGCAGCATTGGTACTGTTAGAAGATGGTACTCGTTCTGAGGAAATTGCCCAGCGCCAAGCGGCTGTAGCCAGTGCTGAAGCTCAATTGAAGGGTGTGCAAGTGCAGTTGGAAGATACAATTATTCGCGCTCCACTTTCGGGAATTGTGACGCAAAAATATGCAGAACCGGGTGCTTTTGTGACACCCACCACTTCTGCTTCTACTAGCGCGTCGGCAACTTCTAGTTCAATTGTTGCCGTAGCACGTGGGTTAGAAATATTAGCTCAAGTTCCTGAAGCCGATATTGGCAGAATTAAACCGGGACAGCAGGTGGAAATTGTCGCTGATGCTTATCCCGATCAAGTTTTTAAAGGTCATGTGCGCCTAATTGCTCCAGAAGCAGTGGTGGAACAAGGCGTGACATCCTTCCAGGTGCGGGTTGCTCTTGATACTGGTACAGATAAACTGCGTTCTGGCTTAAATGTGGATCTGACTTTTTTAGGCGATCGCGTCAATAATGCCTTGGTGTTACCAACGGTGTCAATCGTCACCGAAAAGGGTCAAACTGGTGTACTTGTACCTGATGCAAAGAATAAACCCCAGTTCCGCGAAGTTACAATTGGGGCGCAAATCCAAAACCAAACTCAGATTTTAGATGGAGTTAAAGAAGGGGATCGCGTTTTTGTTAATCCACCCAAAGACTACAAAATTGAGAAGGCGAAAGAACAGAATAAATCGTAATTCGTAATTTTTAAGATATGAATTTTTTAGAAAGTATTCAAATGGCGGGGAAAACCCTGCTGTCGAATAAGCTGCGTAGCGCTCTTACGATGCTAGGTATAGTTATTGGTAACGCCTCAGTGATTGCCATGATTGGGATTGGCGAAGGTGGGCAAAAATACGTTAATAAACAACTGGAGTCATTAGGGCCAAATGTGCTTTTTATACTGCCAGGTAATCGAGAAACTCAGCGTATATCCTTTGAAGTACCAAAAAATTTAGTGTTACAAGATGCTGAAGCGATCGCTTCTCAAGTACCAACAGTAGTAGGAGTTGCGCCAGAGTTAAACAGAAGACAGGTAGTTACATATAGCAACCGAAACACTGATGTCAATATCATTGGTACAACTCCCAGCTTCTTATCAGTGCGGGATTTTGAAACTGCTAAAGGCAGATTTTTTAGCGAGGTAGATATCAAGCGAAGTAACCAAGTCGTTGTATTAGGTGGAGACTTGGCAGAAAAACTATTCGGTAATAGTAACGCTATTGGTAAGCAATTGCGAATTGGAAATACCAGCTTTCAAGTGATAGGCACATTAACAGCCAAAGGTTCTAGCGTCGGAGCAGATTATGATGATGCTGCGCTCATACCAATCACAACCTCAGCAAACCGACTTGTGGGAAAGAATTCTCCTTATGGTATTGCTTTAGATTATCTTGTTGCTGCCGCTCGTGATTCAGAGAGTGTGGATGCAGCAGAATTTCAAATTGCTAATTTGCTGCGTCTACGGCACAAAATTAATGGTGAAGATGACTTTACTATCCGCTCTCAAAAGGATGCTTTGCAGACTGTTGGTCAAATCACAGGTGCATTGACAATTATGCTAGCAGCGATCGCTGGCATATCTTTGTTTGTCGGCGGCATTGGCATTATGAATATTATGCTTGTCTCCGTCACCGAACGCACTCAAGAGATCGGATTGAGGAAAGCGATCGGGGCAACTGAGCAAGATATTTTGCTACAGTTCATCATTGAGGCAGTAATAGTTTCCGCAGCTGGTGGTTTAGTTGGGACTGCGGTTGGCATCAGTGGCATTCTATTAGTGGGAGCCTTAACTCCCTTAGAAGCGGCACTTTCTCCTGTAGCAATTACTATGGCAGTTGGTGTCTCTGGTGGTATTGGTTTGTTCTTTGGTGTTGTTCCTGCACGCCGTGCTGCTAAACTCGACCCAATTGTGGCTTTGAGAAGTGCTTAATAGAAACCATATTATTAGCCTTGTAATTGATTACAAGGCTAATATATAGAAGTTTTAGTTATTTCACTTTTTCAAAACTATATGGAAGGAATTTAAATACCCAGTAATAGTTTTAGCTAATGTCTTCTGCTGTTTTTTTGTAGTTATTGCCATTACTTGATATAACCTTCCTTCGGCAACATACATTCTACTTTTAGTGATTTTTCCTCCAGAATTGATGTACTCAATTTCTTTGCCAGGATGATTATTGGAACTACGAATACTTCGTTGACTGATTAAATTACTTTTCGTAGTCTTTAAAGCCATATCCCGTGCATTATTAAGTACAGCTTGAGGGTCAGTTATTTTACCATAACTATAAGGAAAATCATTGTAAGCAACTACATAAGCTACTTGCTGTTTTGGTGGTTGAGCGACAAATATTTCTAAAGAAATTTCCCCCATATAAGTTTTTTGTAATTCGGTATTTCTGTTGGGTCTTCCCGGCATCAAAATAGTAAAGCGACCATCTGGAGCGGTGTATACCTTCCATTGTGGCTGCACAATTTTAGAGACGGTTGGTTTGACAACAACCGCCGGAGGTTTAGGTTGACGCGCTTCCACGAGAATAGAACCACCACAGATAAAGGTGGCGGCGATTAATGGCAACAGACTTTTAACTGTCATAAGTTTTACCTTTTGAGATGCCGATCTCACTGATGATGCTAGCTGTTATAACCTAGCAGCACATAAAGCAGCACCTATTAGCCCCACTTGTGGGTTGAGGATAATATACACAGGTATCTCTTCCAGGAGGGGGCGCATCCTGCCTTTTTGGGTGAAGTTTAATAAGAAACCGCTATTTTGGATTAAGGGGAGAATTTTAGGCGCAATTCCACCAGCAATGTATAAGCCACCATAAGGTAGGAGTTTAAGGGCGAGATTGCCGGCTTCTGCACCATAAGCTTCTATAAATAATTGCAAGGTTTGTTCGGAAAGGCGATCGCGTTTTTCTAGTGCAGCTGTACCAATAGCAGCACCGGGATCGACACTTTTCTCTTCCTGTCCGGCTTCTTGTTCCCAAGTTCTGACGATTTGGGCGATATCTGGTGATTCGGCGGCAAATTTGCGATCGCGCAAAAATTGGTAAATCGCCACAATTCCCATTCCAGAAACTACCCGTTCTACAGAAATGCGCTGGATATCATGTTTATCCAGCAGGTATTTCAACAATTGAAACTCTATCTCGTTCCGAGGCGCGAAGTCAGCGTGTCCACCTTCTGAAGGAAAAACTTGATAGTTGTTTCCCTGCTTAATTAAAAATCCTTGCCCTAAGCCAGTACCAGCACCAATAATTCCAATCGGGGTTTCGGGTTGAGGTTTCCCAACTTGCAACGGGTGCAAGTCTTGTTTTTGTAAACCTGAAATGCCATAGCCAACGGCGGCGAAGTCGTTAATCAAATAAATATGTGGGATACCCAATTCTTGTTGTAGACGTTCGGTATCTAGGAACCAGGCTAAATTGGTCAGTTTGGCAGTATTTTTGACAATGGGCCCTGCGATCGCAAAACAAGCCTTTTCTGGTATTGGTGTATTAGCTTTGATTAAAAACTGCTGCACTATAGGTACTAAATCGGGAAAATCAGCACTGTGGTAACTTTCCTGATAAATAGTATGTAAACCTTGTGAATCTGATGTTTCAACCAATTGCAAAATAGTTTTCGTACCGCCGATGTCTCCTGCTAGTAATAAAGTCATAGAACTTATTCGCGAATTAATTACTTTTTTTGTAGGATATACCCAACCTAGCAGAAGTCATGAACACAAATAACTATCAGAGGTTTAAGCAAATCGAATAACTTCTTCTATGTGGGTTAAATGGGAAGTATCTCCCGTTAGTTCTAAGAACCATTCTGGATCTTCGCGTACCACTTTTACCAACGAACATAAAGAAGCCTTGACTTCTGTTTTGGCAATTTCCCCCACTAGCCCCATTGCTCCCCCCAACACAGATGCCCCATGTGCTACTAGCAGGATATCCTCTGGGAAGAACTCAGTAGCTAAACATCTCGCAGTTTGCCCAGAACGTTCTCGCACTTTTTCGTGAGTTTCAGGATATTTAGCGGCGATGCGCGAAGTATAGCTGGTGTCAATTCTGGGGAATAATTTTGCTAATGCTGGAGTTGAGAGTCTTTCAGGTTCTTCTGTCATCCAAGCTGGATTTAGCCATTCACTCAAACCTGTTTCCAATTTAATTGGCAAGTTGAGCAATTCTGCAACTGCGTTTGCCGTTTGTACGGTTCGCAGGAAAGGGGAAGCAAAAATATGACCAATGTTTTCTTTTTTCAATCGTCTAGCTAACTGTTGTGCCTGCACCATACCATCATCAGACAAAGGTGGATCGTAGCGCCGTTCGGCGGTAAGAAACCAATCGGGGTTTACGAAATCGAGGCGGTTAGCGTGTCTTGCTATCCAGACTATTTGACTCATGGGTTTAATGATTCCGATGAATAGAATTCGCCGCTAAACAAATATAGATATCTGCAAGGAGGGCTGCAAATATTAATATAAGACAAAAATCGTAATAATTATTAATAATATAAATTATTTGGAAAAGTTATAAGTGGCGTTAGTGTAGTTTTATTCATCACAATTGGTATAGCAATCCTGAATCAAACGCGCAGAAACAAAATCCCCGACTTCTTTAAGAAGTTGGGGATCTCTGGGTTGCAATTCTCACAAATCCAATAAGATTAAGATAAATATGAATTTCTACAATTGCTTATAACTTTAACCATCCAAATAATTGCCCTACAGTTAATTGAAAGCCGTTAACTAAATCTGGAACTGGTAATATTTCTTGTTCTTCTTGTAAAAGTTCTGGTTGCTGCTTTGGTGGATAAACTAAAACAGAATGCTCATCTGGATCAATTAGCCAACCGAAGCGACTACCATGTTTTAAACAATGTAGAATATTTCCAGTTACTTTAGTCTGGCTTTGATCGGGTGAAAGAATCTCAATCGTCCAGTCTGGAGATGTCTTAAAGACATTTGCCACTTCTCCACGCTCGTCTAATAAAATCCGTTCCCAAGCAAACACAGCTATATCAGGGACAATTGAACGTCCGCCATAGACGCTCGAAGAGCGGCTTCCCGCAGGGTAAGTACATCGCAATTCTGGAAATGCAAGGGCAATTTTTTGAGGTTTGGTTACAGAATTGATATTACTGACTAGTTCACCCTGGAGAATACTATGTTTCCCCTGTGGCATTGGCTTTTGAATAATTTGACCGTTGATGTATTCTGAGCTAGGCTTTGTTTCTGGAAGCTTTAAAAATTCTTCTAAAATAAAGCTTTTAGTTAGTGATTTTATCATCTTTTTATATCTCCAAAAGTTTCATTTAATTAATTACCCTAAATAAGCTTTTTTAACTCGCTCATCACTAATTAATTCTGATGCTACGCCTGTTAATGTGATAGAACCCGCTTCCAAAACATAACCGCGATCGGCAATTTGTAATGCCAAATTCGCGTTTTGTTCAACTAACAAAATAGTCACGCCTGTAGCACGGAGATTTTCAATAATCGAGAAGATTTCCCGGACGATCGCAGGTGCTAAACCTAAGCTAGGCTCGTCTAAAAGTAAGAGTTGTGGTTTACTCATGACAGCGCGAGCGATCGCTAACATTTGTTGTTCGCCACCACTGAGAGTTCCTGCTAGTTGATTGCGTCTTTGTGACAAACGTGGAAATAGCTCAAACTGACGCTGAATATCTGCTTTTATCTCTGCTTGATTGGAGCGAATATAAGCACCTAAAAGTAAATTGTCAAATACTGTTTGCCGCGCTAATACTCTACGTCCTTCAGGACAATGGGCAATACCAAGTTGTACAACTTCGTGAGTTTGGCGGCGAGTAATATTATGTCCATTATATAAAATTACGCCACTCTTAGAATTAACTACTTTAGATATGGCACGGAGTGTAGTAGTTTTACCAGCACCATTAGCACCAATTAGAGTAACTACCTCGCCTTTTTGAATAATTAAATTAATCTTTTTCAGAGCTTGAATACCGCCATAATTAACATCAAGTTCTTGAACTTCTAAAATTGTGTAGTTTGGTCTACTATCGGCTTTCATCGGCGGTTTACATCCAGAAATGTTGATTCAAAACCTAACATACATCAATCATACATTTCTTAAAAGAGTGCATCAATGTACCCTATCGTAGACATTGCTTCAACTTAAAAACCAACGCCAGAATACTGCAATCTTTATAATGTACGATTAATTACTGATAAATATATTAAGCGTCCTGTGGCAAAAGCAGCAGATATTGGTAGCAAGCGACTAATTAATTTAGCTCCCGATGCATGGGTACAGTGGGTGACACAGCGTCCTGAAGTTGTGGCGAAAGAAATTCTCGGTTCTGAATTTCACTGGATTAGCCGAGAGACAGATGTTTTAGTGAAGGCATATAGTGCCACTCACGGGGATTTTCTGGTATTAAATGAACTACAACTGCGTTATACAGCACAGATGCCTCTACGCATGAGAGCCTATGCTGCCCTAGCACAAGAACGCTACCGATTGCCAACTTACCCAGTACTGATCAATATTTTACCGCCTCCATCTACTTTAACTATTGTCAATAGTTACGAACAGGAATTTTTGGGATTACGTGCCATCCAAGATTATCGCGTGATTAATTTGTGGGAAATCGATGCTGAAATAGTGTTTGAGCAACCACTACCATCGTTACTACCCTTTGTGCCAATCCTGCGAGGAGGAGGAGAGGTATCAGTTGTGCAACGCGCATTACAGGCGCTACGAGCAGATGCACAGTTGAACGAATTAGAATCATTGTTGGCATTTTTTGCTAGCTTTGTTTTGGAAATGCCTTTAGTGCAACAAATGATGAGGTGGGATATGGCAATATTGCGAGAATCGCCTTGGTATCACGAGATTGAGCAAAGAGGTATTCAAGAGGGTGCGCGACGGCAGTTAATCCGAGTATTGGAACAACGCTTTGGCGAAATTCCCCATGAGGTAGAAGTAAGGCTTGAGGGCAAAAATGTAGAACAATTAGAAATTTTAATGGATAGTGCGATCGCAGTGAATTCTTTAGACGAATTTCTCACAATTATATCTGCGTGACACACTCTACACACTCCTATCGACGGTGAGTGTGGGCTTCTGTGCGACTCCTCTACGAGGAAAATACAGTAGCGCTGAAAACCACGTTTAAGAGTGCGTAAGCCCTTTGCGGCTACCCGAATTCAATCAACGACTGCCCGAATTCAATCAACGACTGCCCGAATTCAATCAACGGCTGCCCGAATTCAATCAACGGCTGCCCAAATTAAATCAACGACTGCCCAACTTCAATCAACGATTGCCCGAATTCAATCAACAACTGCCCGAATTCAATCAACGACTGCCCAACTTCAATATAAAAACTTAGCAAATTTGCTTTTATTAAACACGAAAGCGATGGCTTTGCTAACGCCAAGGGCGAACGCAACAACTGGAAACAGTTCTAGCTTTTTTTGCTACGTTTGTTTTAGAGAATACGCTCGTTCAAGAAATCATGAGGTGGGATATGTCTGTATTACGTGAGCCACCTTGGTATCAGGAAATTTTGCGCGAAGGGGAAGTACGTGGAGAAGAACGCGGGAAAGCAAGCGGAGAACTACGAGGAATACTTTCTGCGATTGAAATTAATTTAGAGTTGAAATTTAGCGATCGCGGCTTACAATTAATGCCACAGATTAATCAGATTCAGGATTTGGAGCGTTTGAAGACAATTTTACGAAATGTTGTTACTGCAAATACTGTTGAGGAATTGCAACAGATTTTGTAATTCTCAAGTTAGCGATCATTCATTACCCAAATAAGCTTCAATTACAGCTGGGTCGTTTCTAACGATAGATGGTTCACCCAAAGCAATCAACTGTCCAAAATCTAACACGGCAATGCGATCGCACAAACCCATAACCAAGGGTACATGGTGTTCAATCAGGACAATTGTCAAATTAAACTGTTCTCGCAGACTGCGGATAAATTCACTCAGTTGCTGCTTTTCGTTGGGGTTCATCCCCGCCGCAGGTTCGTCGAGGAGTAAGATTTGCGGTTCTAAGGCTAAAGCGCGGGCAATTTCCAGGCGACGCTGATCGCCGTAGGCGAAGTTTTTGGCTTTTTCGTCAGCGCGATCGCTCAATCCCACCATCTCTAATAATTGTAAAGCTTTTCGCCTGCTTTTTTTCTCTTCCCGACGGGCTGGTGGTAATCCCAAAACTCCTGTTAATAGATTACTTTTATTATCTAAATGTCGAGCAATTATTACATTTTCTAGCGCTGACAATTCACCAAATAAACGAATATTTTGAAAAGTTCTAGCAATACCTAAACCTGCAATTTGATGGGGGCGTAGTTGGGAAATATTAGTACCTTGATAGCGCAACTCTCCACTAGAAAGGGGAATAAAAGCTGTAATCAAATTAAACAGTGTTGTTTTCCCAGCGCCGTTAGGGCCAATTAATCCAAAAATCTCATGTTGATTGACTGTAAAAGATACATTATTCACCGCCACTAAACCCCCAAAACGGCGAGTTAGTGATTTGGCTTCTAAAACAATGTTATTTGTCATTATGCTGCGGCTTTAATCAAATCGGCTGCTTTTTCACCAATCATAATTGTGGGTGCATTTGTGTTTCCCGTGGTAATAGTTGGCATAATTGATGCATCAACTACACGTAATCCAGCAACACCATGAACTCGTAGTTCGGGGTTTACTACTGAATCAGCGTCAGTTCCCATTTTACAAGTGCCGACTGGGTGGTATACACTGTCGCAGGTTTCCCGGATGTAAGCTAGGAGTGTTTCATCACTCTTATTATCAGCACCGGGGGCTGCTTCCTCTCCTCGCAACTCATCAAATACACTTGAGTGGAATATCTGCCGAATAATTTTGACCCCTGCCAGCAGCTTTTGCAAATCAGATTCACTTTGGAGATAATTCATCCGAATTATAGCTGGGTCTTTGGAAAAAGCAGAACTCAGACTGACACTACCACGACTTTCGGGATTAGTCACACAAACTGTAGCCGTGAATCCTGGCGCAGAACGTGCATAAGCAGGATGTGTCCACAAAACAGGGCCAGAGAAAAACTGTAAATCGGGCACAGCATCTAAACGACCTTCAGTATGTAGGAACAATCCAACTTCTGCAATATTGCTGGTTAAATCGGGTTGCAAATCCTGGGTTGCTTCGTGTGCTACGCCGACTAAAATATGATCTTGGAGGTTCTGACCGACACCAGGTAAATCAACGACTACAGGAATGTCGAAATTCTGTAGATGTTCTGCATTGCCAATCCCAGAGAGCATCAACAGCTTGGGCGAATCGATCGCACCAGCACTTAGAATCACTTCCTGTTCTACCCGAACTTGGTGTATCGTTCCTTGATGGATATATTCTACGCCTACAGTTTGCGTTCCCTCAAACAATAATCTAGTAACTAACGCGCCAGTGGTGACGGTTAAGTTGGGACGCTCCAAAATCGGTAGTAGAAACGCAGTCGCCGTACTATGGCGCTTACCATCTTTAATTGTCAACTGATAAAATCCGGCTCCGTGCTGTTGTGTGCCATTAAAATCAGGATTGCGCTCATAGCCAAGTCCAATAGCGGCTTCCAGAAATTTTTGTGAGATGACGCTGGGAGCTAAGGGATCTGTCACACTCAACAATCCATCAACTCCATGAAATTCAGATGCTCCTCGTTGCTGATTTTCAGATTTCTGGAAATAGGGCAACACATCTTCATAACTCCAACCAACATTGCCTAATTTCTCCCAATGGTCATAATCAAGCCGACTGCCTCGAATATAGATCATGGCATTGATCGCACTAGTGCCACCTAAGACTTTCCCGCGCGGACAATAAATTTTCCGGTTATTGATATATGGTTCTTCTTCTGTAAAATATGCCCAGTCCGCCTCTGTACCCCAAAGTTTTGTCCAGGCTAAAGGAATTTCGTGTTCTGGTAAGTTAGGCGGATTGCCTGCCTCTAGCAACAATACAGTCGTTTCGGCATCTTCTGTCAACCGATTTGCGACGACACAACCAGCCGAACCTGCACCAATTACAATATAATCATATTTATCCTTCATAATCATATTTATCCTTCATAATATTATCTATCTTCTATTTATTAAATTGTCTATTTTGATGTTTTGAAAATTAGCTTTATCAACTGCTTTTTACACTTTTTCAAAATATCTGGAGTTACAAATCCTTGGGGAAAAAATATAGTTCCTAAGACTATTAATATACCATAAATAATTAATCTACCATCTCGCAAAAATTGGGCTAACCAATTGGGTAATCCTGCTATATCGGCGATTCTTCGTAAAATAATTTCTAGTAAAACTTTTAATACAATCGCACCGACCACCGAACCTAAAAAAGTTCTAGAACCACCAATTAACACAATCGTCAAATAAGTGATGCCAGCATCAAAAGTACCTTGTCGAGCATTCCAGGTATTGAGAAAATGAGCGCTGATGACACCTACAATTGCGGCAAGCACTGCTCCGAGAGTAAAGGCTAAAACTTTGTAGTAGGTGGGGTTTATTCCCATTGCACTGGCAGCTAATTCATCTTCACGGATAGCAATGAAGGCCCTACCTGTGCGAATGCGTTCTAAACGGTAAAATAATACCATACTAACTAACAGTAATGGTACAGCAATCCACAAATATTCGATTTGGCTTTGGAAAGGTTGAGGAATACCAAAAATTCCTACAGCACCGCCTGTAATATCTAAATTTAAGGATACAACTCGCAATACTTCTACAAAAGCAATAGTTGCGATCGCTAAATAAATTCCCCGTAACCTTAATGCCGGAATTCCTACTATTACAGCTAATATACCGGAGATTAAACCAGCAATCAACATTTCTAATAAAAGTAATGGAATGGGAAATAAATTATTACTAGATGGAAAAAGTTTTGTAGATAAAATCGCTGCAATATATCCACCTAAAGCATAAAATCCAGGACTAGCCAAAGATAATTGTCCAGCCATTAGGGGTAAATAAAGCGATAATCCTAATAAAGCCTCCAATACCATGTAGACTATTGGTGATTCATAAGTAGAGAAAAATTCAGCCATTGTAAAATATTTTGATTAAGCTGTTAATATTTGCTCTGCTGTTAACGCCAGTTCAGGAAAGGTTCGTGACACAATTCGTTCGGAACCTTTAAAATATGTGCGTTGATATTTACCCTCGGCATCTAATAGAAAAACAAACACAGTCGGAACTTTGGGATTTCCCAAATACTCTCTAGAACCAATTGCTAAATAATCTACAATCCAATATTCTGTAATACCTAACCGTTGATATTCATCCAATTTATCAATGTAGTCATCTTCCCAATTAGCTGATGTTACCTCGACAGCTAGCTGGATGGGTTCTTCAAGTGCAGAATAAGCAGAACGATTTGAGCGCCAGACATCTTTATCTATGACACTTACATCAGGCTTACGTCCTTGTTCGATTCCATTGGCAGTTATGGTTTTTAAAACTGCTGTGTTTTTTACTACGTAATTCAGATTTAGACGTTTAATTTCATCATTGAAACTCAACAATATAAAATCAGCGACATCATCATGATTTCTCGTTGCACGCACTTCTACAATTTCTCCATCCACAAGTTCATATAAACCTTCTTCTGGACACTCTTCCAAAAAATCATCAAAAGTTAATTTTTGTTTGGTGTATGTTTTCATTGTGCTGCGTCTCTTTAAACTTTTTGAATAAACCGACGACCTAGCAAGCCTTGGGGTCTAACTAACAACATGATAAATAATATTCCGTAGGCTACAGCTTCTTTGTAACCGGAATATTCTGTCGGTACAAAAGCTTCAACTAATCCAATAAGTAACCCTCCTAAAACTGCGCCGGGAATACTACCTAAACCGCCTAAGACAATTACCGCTAAACCCCGCAACCCAAAAGCGATGCCAAAATATGGACCAGCAATACTAACACTAGAGGCGACTAAGGTTCCTGCTAATCCTGCTAAGAAGCTGCTGATGAAGAATGTGAGAATGATAAAGCGATCGCTATTAATGCCTAACAAACTAGCTGTAGTCGGATCTTCTGCGATCGCCTGCATTGCTTTACCATACTTAGTCCGATTGATAAAATAGGTAATAATTGCCACAATCGCAACTGATACAGCAAAAATTATGATCTGAACGGTGCGAATAGGAATTTCCTTTTCTGGAGTACCAAAATTAATCGAAGGTGGTAAATTCCCATAAGTATCAGCGGGGTATGTGTAACTTTCTGCGCCTACCAAATACTGGATTAAGTTCACAATTACTACTGCTACCCCCAAGCTGGAAACAACAGTTAGTAAGGGATCAGATCCTTGACGGCGCAAAGGTTGAAAAGCAACCCGTTCCATTACTACCCCAATCAATCCCGCCAAGGTACTTCCTAAAATTAAGGCTATAGCAAATGGCAATTTTATTGGCAAGGCTGCATTCGCTAGCAAGCCGTTAAATCCAAAGTTACCACCCATAAGGGCATAAGTGAAATATGCACCCAAGGTAAAAATCGCGCCATGAGCTAAATTAATGATGCCCAAAATTGAATAAACTAAGGTATATCCCAATGCAAAAATTGCATAGATACTACCAATAGATAATCCGTTCAAAAATTGTTGCAGAAATAGAGTTATATCCATGTTGCAACTATTTTATAAATACAAATTTTCCAGTATTCCCATCTTTATCCATCTTGATTTGGGCGACATAAAATTCTTTCTGGATCACATCGCCTACTGGTGTAAAAGCAATCTCACCTAAAGGAGTATTATACTTTCCAGCTAGTATTTGCTTGTTCAATTCTGTCCGCAGTTTATCAAGAGGTAATGTGCTGATTTTGGTTTTTTTATCCAACTCTTTCAGCGCTTCAACATACACCTGCACCGCCGCAAAAGATTGACCGGTAAATTGGGCTGGTTCTTTCTTATATTGATCAATATAGGTTTGGCGAAATACCTTATTAATCTCACCAGGATATTCAGGACTGTAAGCTTGAGCAATCAGCACACCATCGCAAAGGGCTTTACATACTGATAAAACATTGGGTGTATTCAGACCATTACCACCAATAATTATGCCTTTATAACCCAGTTCTCGCAGTTGCCGAACTAAGTTACCACCATCAGCAGCTAGTCCCGAAATAATTACTAAATCTGGTTTTAAGTTAATTGCATTGGTAGCTTGGGCTTGAAAGTCTGTATCAGTAGTTTGGAACTTTTGAACTGTTACTAATTCTAGCCCTTGTTCTTTGACTGCTTTTTGAAAAATCTCTGTTTCTGATTTGTTAAATGCGTCATTTTGGGCGTAAAAAACTGCAACTTTTTTAATTTGAGGATTCTGTTTTAGTGCAGCTTTCACTGAATTAGGGGCAACTATAGAGACGGGAGAAGATACACGAGCTACATAATCACCGATTTCGGGAATTCCGTTTGCGGTATTTGATGCTCCAATAACTGGAACTTTTGCACGTTCGGCAATGGGGTCAGCACTAAACGCTTGTTGTGACAAAGTAGGGCCAACAATACCGACAACTTTATCCTTGTTAATTAAAGTTTGAAAAGCGTTAATTGCTCCAGCTTCATCACCGCTAGTATCTTGGGGTACCAATTTAATCGGAGTGCCATTAATACCACCTTTACTATTGAAATACTTCTCAGCAATTCTGGCTCCCACAAATCCCTCTTGACCGAGTAATGCTACATTACTAGTTTGTGCTAAGGCAATACCGATGGGAATCGCACCCGATGTAGTCGTTGTCTGGGCGGTGTTAGTTGTAGTGTTATTTGGAGTACTATTTGGAGGATTTGTCACAGAGCCACCGCCACCACAGCCTGTTAGTAGCAAAGCGCAAGTTGATAATAATGCTGTTGTCTGAGCGATCGCGTTGTTCATCGTTAAATAATCATGTAGTTATTAGATATTCGGCAAAAGCTCATAGTAATCTTTATAATCTGCAAACCAAATGACGCAGATTTATACTTTTGCACGAATTCTATTAAATCATTCTTATTTCACCATGCAAAGACAAATATTCAAAGTGCTTCTAAATACAAATTATTATAATTTGTAATGATTTTATCATTCCGCATCAGTTTATTTGAATCCTAAGTAAGTACTTTTAAACCCCTTTTTCGCTACCAGGTAATCCTTTGGGTTCGTAGTGACGGCAACCGTTACAGGGGCCATCGGGATTGACAGCACAACGCATATAGCCAGATCGGGCATTAAATTTGCAGCTGATATCGCCAATTAAATAACCTACCCCTTCTAAATAATAGCGATCGCTTTCAATCGGTCTAAGGTTTTGCCGTCCCTGCACTACTGAAAAATTCATGGCTGCTTGCCTCATCCGTAGGCGCGATCGCGCATGGGTTTTGCGGATCGCCCACAGAGAAATCAGGGACGGTAAAAAACCAACGGCAATTACTAAAAGTGTCTTTAACACCTTTTTTTACCTCTTCTGTGCGCTGATTGATTGTCCCTGATGTTGCACTCTGGTTTACGGAAGTGCAAATATTAGGGCAGTTTTGCCTAATTGCAACCATAGTTGGTGGCAATTAGCAATGGCAGTGTAGTATTTAGCAATTTTAACGAAGAAGTTCCTTCTGCCACTTCAATCAGCATAACTTTTACAACCCAGGCGTGAACTGCCGTTGAATGTTGATAATTTTAAGATTTGTTGACTAATGCCTTTTTGCAAAAGTGTCTTGTGTCAGTCTCCGCCCCATTCTTGTTTTTTCTGTGTCGCTGCGATGCTAATCTTTTTTTGGTTTGCTGACGAAGTTGCTGTGCTAGCAGTGCGGCTTCCCTTTCGGCTCGGAATAAATCAACTTTTCGCGTTGTCAAAATAAATGATTCGTCGGGTTTTCGTTTCACCCAAGGGACACTAATTGCGAAATACTGACAAATCTGTTTACCTAGTTCCTTCTTCAAAAGTGGGTAACGTTTTTGACTATTCAGTGTGTTAGCGATCGCTTTCAACTCCAATATCGCGGCTTCCAACTCTCCTGCCATCTGATTGATGCGCTCGACTTGTGTTATCAAACGCTCCCGTTCACTGATGATTTTTTCTTGTTGGGGTTGTAGTGGCACTATTGCAGTAGTTACAGGTGTAGGCTGTAACAGCGAGACTTTCAGCAAAATGGGCTTTTTGTCCGTGTCTAAGATTTTTTTCATACTACCTCAAGTAAGGCTAGCTGACTTTTAAGGCATTTTAGCAGTAAATTAGTATATTTGTACTATAAGTTTTTTATACGAGATTTAATCTGAGGAATTTTTGCTATTTTGTGGGATGGGCAACATGAGCATCCCTTGTATTTCCGGGCGGGCAGGATGCCCACCCCACAAGAATCATCTTTTAATTCAGCAACGCTCAACTTTCCAAACATTCTCTAAAGGCAAAATATTTGCCAGCGCTGATAATATTTCTATAGAATTCATATTTGATTTTTGGAAAAATGAGATTAAGAATATATCAAATATCTGATACCGAAGAAATTATGAAGTTGTTCTACGACACTATCCATGAAGTGAACATTCATAATTACACACAAGAACAAGTAGATGCTTGGGCACCAGCAAATATGGATATTGACCTTTGGATTAAAGGTTTAGCAAGTAAGTTTACTTATGTAGCAGAGGAGAATGGTAAAATTATCGGTTTTGGGGAATTAGAGGCTAATGGGCATATTGACCGTTTTTACTGTCATAAAGACTTTCAAAGAAAAGGGATTGGGAAAAAAATCTTAGAACAGCTTGAATTCAAAGCAAAAACTTTAGGGATTCAAAGGTTATTTACAGAAGCTAGTATTACAGCTAAACCGTTTTTTGAAAGCCAGAATTTTATTGTTGTGAAACAGCAAGAAGTAGAACGTAGAGGGCAAAAGCTGATAAATTTTATTATGGAAAAATCAATTTAATAATTAAATAAATTTTTTCTAAAAGATTGACTTAAATCCCCTGATAGTATTAAATTTCTTTCAATAACTGAGAATAAAGCTTTTGTAGTAGTGTTTTATGTAGCGGTGCTTAGGCTAAAACCATAACACACCCTACTTAAGATTTGCTTCCTCGATCAATAGTCTCTGAATTAATTTTAAATTGCAGTTTTTCTCGTAATTGTTGTGCTTGCTGATAAGCTTCTGTCCGCCCTTTGTTTGAATTGTGTAATTCTGCTGGTTCCAAAGGCTGAATATAGTAACGCAAGCGAGTTCTCATTGCCCAAATTCCCATTGAAGGAAACAGAATTAAGGCAAACATCAAAGGCGATACAGGTAAAAATGGTAATTTGACTAGTCGTTGCAATTTCTGGAAATTAACAGCCCAAGGATGTAAAAATTCACTCCCGATGCAAACTACTGGGAGAATGGGAATATGGTAGCGATCGCTCAACTTAACAAAACTCACATCAAACTTTTCTAGTTGATAGCGTCTTTTCCAGCCTTTCAGAGGGCCGCGGATACCTTCGGGTGCATATAAGATAATTTTATTTTGGACCATAGCTGCCTCAAAATCATCTAATTGGGCTCGCACACCACCCAAAACCTGCGACCATTTAGGTGGTAGCCACCAAATAACCCAAGGATGATCGAATAATGCTGGACTTGCTACGGGTTGTACCACCCATCCTCTAGCTTCGCTTAATAAATAACCCAAAGTCAAAAAGTCCCAAGGAAAACTCATCCCTGCGTGATTCATTGCCACAATCAATGGCCCTGTTTGCGGCAAGTTTTCGACTTGTTTTAATTCTCCCCGAAAATAGTATTTGACGATGGGGCCGAGAACTTCTTGGCGAAAAGCTTGTTGATATTTGGGATCAAATTCACCAAGTTCTTTTCGGGGTGAACGGAAACCAAGACGCAACCAGCGAATCAGCATCGCTAGATAAAATCCGCCAGGAATTAAAAATAGTCCATATTCTAGCCAATTCCAACCGTCTGTATCGGTATGATAGTGCTGCCAATGGCGGTTAAATAAAATTAGCCAGCCTGGAGGATACCAAAGACAAAACCAATCAAACCAGCTAAATATATAGCCTTCACCTGGTGCATTTTCCAGTTGAGTATCGAGGAGGTTTTGGGAGTGTTGATTAATCAAAACGGTTAAAGTTCAGGCAAACATTTGATTAAAAGTGCATTATAGCTTTATAGTTTTGCCATTGGTATCTGACTCAGGGTAAGGGCATCTCAAACACTACTGACAAGAAGGTTTAGAGAAATTATCCTGTTGGAATAAGCAAACAGTGATTACGTTGGGAGCATCCCAACTTTTCAAAAATTCACGGAACTAAGGCACAAACCCTTTATAACTGTCTTCCCTTTGCGTTCTTCTCTGCAAGACGTTGTGCTAATGCGGTTCGTTTCTTTATTCTCTTATTGCGCTCAAAAGAATATTTACAATGTAAAAAACTAAGTTGTGTATGAAGCATAGCAATTTAATGTTCGATAAATTTGCAGGAATGCTTAATGCTTGAAAATCATCAACTTGGTTGAAAATTATACTATTTTGGTATCACAAAGCAAGAAAATTTAATATTTATTTTATAGTTAGCTTTTTAGGTCGCACAACCTTACAACAGTGAGTATTCATCAGAACTGTGGCAGAGGAGTTAAATCAGTGAATAACAAGCAATTAAGACTAATAAATGATATTGCTGTTTCGCCAAAAGATGAAATTGATAATAACTAATGATTATTTAAATTCTTCCTCAAGTTGGAGCCAGATGGCAAGACACTTGTCCTAATCTTCCTATTATGGAACTAAAAAAGCCACTAAAAATTTCAGATTTAATCCGTGAACTTCGGCAGCAACTGGATCTTTCTCAGGAAAAATTTGCAGCCAAGTTGGGAGTTTCCCTACGAACAGTCAATCGTTGGGAGAACGGATCTACAGTGCCTTCACAGATGGCACTAAAGCTGATTGAAGAAATGTTACAAAAGATGGGCGAACCAGGCAAAAGACTACTGAACGAGTATCTCCTAAAAGCGGAGCAACAGGAGGACTCCTAAGATGATGCTGAAAGCACCCGAAAAATTTTTGATGATGCGCTCTTGGTTACTAACTTATGGTGTGATGATTCTGGCAGTCATAGCGGCGCTGCTGTTGACGCAACTATTGCTACCAGTTTTTGATCCGAGCGTATTTACATTATTTTATGCTGCTGTAGCAGTCAGCGCCTGGTACGGCGGCATGAGACTTGGAGTATTAGCGATCGCTTTTTCTGTTACAACTGCGCTCTATTTTTTGCTGGAGCCAGTCTACTCGTTCGATTTTCTCAGCCTAAACGTTTTAGTACAATTAACCACATTTTCACTAGTATCCTTCTTAATTACCGCCCTCTCTTCAGAGTTGCGAACTGCCAGACGTAAGGCCGAGACAAGCCTGAAATTGTTGCAAAATAGCGAAATGCGGTTTAGTCGCCTCGCAGAATCCAACATCATTGGAGTCATTGTTACTGATATTAAGAACGGCTCCATCATGGAAGCCAATGATGCTTTTCTGAAAATGGTCGGCTATACGCGAGAAGATTTGTCTGCTAACCAAATAAAGTGGCGTGAAATTACCCCACCTGAGTATCTTCTATTGAGTGAGCGTTCAGTACAGGAAGTAAAAACAACCGGAGTATGTAAACCCTTTGAGAAGGAATATATCTGCAAAGATGGCACAAGAGTGCCCGTTTTGCTCGGTTCTGTCCTTGTGCAAGAAACAGAAGAAACTGTCATTGGCTTTGTTGTTGACTTGAGCGAACGCAAACAAACCGAGCAAATCTTGCGAGAGAAGGAAGAACGTCTGAGGTTAGCTAACGAGCGTTTTCAGTTAGCAGCATCTGCGGTTAACTGTCTCATTTATGACTGGAATGTAGAACAGGATACTGTTGAAAGAACCGATGGGTTAACCCGAATTTTGGGTTATTCTCTCGATATTGCAGAACCAACAGGTAATTGGTGGCGAGAACTTGTGCATCCAGAGGATTTGCAACGTGTAGAAGAAGAGTCGGCCATCGCTTTGGCAAATAGCGATCGCTATACTGCTGAGTATCGCATTCGCAACCAAGATAACCAGTACGTCTATGTACTCGACCAAGGAATAGTGGTGCTACGGGATGCTGATGGAAAAGCAGTACGCATTGTTGGCAGCACTACAGATATTAGCGATGTCTACGACGAGCTCCGCTTACGCAAGCAAGCAGAGAAAGCAGTCCAAGAAAGTGAAGAACGACTCAGGAGTTTTGTCAAAGCAAATATAGTTGGCATTATCTTTGGCGATGTGAATGGTAGTATCACTGAAGCCAACGACGAATTCTTGAGAATTGTGGGCTATAGCCAAGCAGATATTCAGGCAGGCAGACTAAAGTGGAGTGATATTACGCCTCCTGAGTATCAATATTTAGATGAACTGGCTATTGCCGAGGCAACAGTAAAGGGAACCTGTACACCTTATGAGAAGGAATGTATTCGCAAAGATGGTTCTATTGTCCCAGTTGTAGTTGGCTACTCTCTTTTAGGAGAATCTGGGCAGAAATCAGTTGCATTTATTCTTGATATTAGTGACCTCAAGCAAGTTAAAAAAGCGTTGAGTCAGAGTCAAGAGCAATTTCAAGCTTTTATGGACAATATTCCCGCCGCAGCATGGATTACCAATGCAGACGGGCGTGTACTTTACCTCAGTCCAACTTATCTGAGCATATTCGATGTAGCAACCAAAAAAGCGATTAATAAAAACATTTTTGACCTATATCCAGCCCAAATCGCTCAACCCTTCCTTGATAACATTAGAATAGTTGCCCAAACGAATCAGGTTGTTGAAACCATCGAGTCTGCCCCACGCACAGATGGCACTCTAGGGGAATTTTTGGTATATAAATTTCCCATTGCAAATGCAACAGGGCAACGTCTAGTAGGAGGGGTTGCAGTTGACATCACCGAACGCGAACGCATCCTTCGTGAACGCCAGCTTGCAGAACTTGCTTTGCAAGAGCGCAGTGAAAGGCTCAAACTGCTCTCTGAAACCACCAGTGATTTGCTTTCAACCGAGCGTCCGTTGGATTTAATGAACAGCTTGTTTAGTAAACTCTCGGCGCAAATGGATTTGCATTTTTACTTCCACTATCTAATTGAGACGCACGACAATCAGCAGAAACTTCGTTTAGTTGCTTGGAATGGCATTACTGATGAAGTGTTTCAAGCAATTGAATACCTAGAATTTAATCAAGGGATGTGTGGACTAATAGCGCAAGAACGCCGTCAAATTGTCGTCAACAATGTGCTTAACTATACTCATCCAAATGCCCAGATCCTCAAGTCTTTGGAAATCACAGCATACGCCGGTCAACCGTTAATTGCTCAGGGAAAGCTGCTTGGTGTCCTTTCCTTTGCCAGTCGCACCCGTACCCACTTTACCTCTGGGGAGATTGCGCTACTGCAAGCAACCTCCGATCAAATAGCGGTTGCTTTGGAACGCGCCGAGTTAATGACTTCGTTACAGCGACGCAAAGAAGAATTGATCCAAGCGAACCGGATTAAAGATGAATTTTTGGCGGTTCTTTCCCACGAACTTCGCACGCCGCTAAACCCGATTTTGGGATGGTCAAAGTTACTGCAAACTAAAAAGTATGATGAAGCAACCACCACTCGCGCTCTCGAAACAATTGAGCGCAATGCCAAGCTTCAGACTCAACTAATTGAAGATTTACTAGATGTGTCTCGCATTTTACAAGGTAAACTGAGTCTGAATATTGCTCCTGTAAATCTGGAAACTGCGATCGCATCTGCAATAGAAACTGTGCGTCTAGCCGCCCAAGCCAAATCTATCAATTTGCAATTTACGATTTTAGACTTTCCTGCGGAACGCTACGCGAACGATTTTGGATTAGAAAATTCTCATGGAAATTTAGAATCTATCGATTTTAACAACCAATGTGACGGTCTCAAATCCCAAATCCAAGTTGTGCTTCCAGCATCCCAAAGATGCGATGCAAAATTCCTAGTAACTGGTGATTCTGGTCGATTGCAGCAAGTTATCTGGAATTTACTTTCCAATGCGATTAAGTTTACGCCCCAAGGTGGAGAGGTAGAAATTAGTTTACAGTCTGTTGGTTCTCAGGTTCAACTTAGAGTCAGTGATACAGGTAAGGGAATCAGCCCAGATTTTTTACCATTCGTATTTGACTACTTCCGACAAGCTGATGGTGCAACTACCAGAAAATTTGGGGGATTGGGATTAGGATTAGCTATTGTTCGTCACATCGTCGAGCTACATGGAGGCACAGTTAAGGCAGAAAGTTTAGGCGAAGAACAGGGAGCAACTTTTACAGTCATGCTACCAACGATTAAGATTCACCCAGATAGCCACCAGATTCGTATACAACCTGATGATTTACCCAATCTAAATGGGGTGAAAGTTCTGCTTGTGGATGATGAGCGTGATACGCGAGAGTTAATTGCTTTCATTTTGGAGCAATCTGGCGCGGTGGTAAATCAGACAGCATCGGCTGTGGAAGCATTACAAACTATGCCTCAGTTCCAACCAAATTTGCTGTTAAGCGACATTGGAATGCCAGAAATAGACGGCTATATGCTGATGCGTCAAATCAGAGCGATGTCACCAGAACAAGGAGGGACAATTCCAGCGATCGCTCTTACAGCTTATGCTGGTGAGGCTGATTACCAACAGGCAATCGCCGCCGGATTTGGGCAGCATATCACCAAGCCTGTAGAGCCAGCTAAATTAGTTCGAGCGATCGCAAACTTGATTTATAGTCCTAGCAATCTGTAAACTAATTTATAATGACAAATATGCCTCTAAAAGGCTAAATTGGGGCAAATTCAACCTTTAATAAATCCATCGTCCTTCCTGACGGGAGTGAACTAAAGCAGTTTCCTTGAGGGTTTTCAGGTGAAAAGATAGTTTCGACTGATTTACCCCCAAGGCTTTGCACAAATCACATACACATAATTCTTGCTGTCGTAGCAGTTCCAGTACACTAATTATGAGTGGATCGCAAAGAGCATAAAAGCCAGCAGCAATTAAATGAGGAATAGTGGTAGCAGGGGTTTGCATGAATTAAATTTCGAGAAGAAATGCTATCAACCTGAAGCTGAGACTACAGCTTCAGGTTGATAGCGGATGCCAGCTTGCTTGAAACGATGTAAAGCTTCACCCAAGCGATCGCAGTCGGCAATCAAACTGATCCTTACATAACCCTCACCCGCAACCCCAAAGGCATTACCTGGAGTCAGAACAACGCCAGTTTGTTGCAACACGTTCAAGGCAAAATCTGTGGAACCCATACCAACGGGACACTTCACCCAAAGATACATTGTCGCCTTAGTTCTGGGGATATCCCAACCCAACTCTCCTAACCCGTCAATAAGAAAATCACGGCGGGTACGGTAGCGTTGTTGTACTTCGTGCAAATAGACATCTGGCAACTGCAAAGCTGTTTCAGCTGCTTTTTGCAAGGCGGAAAAAATACCGTAATCCAAGTTAGTTTTTAGTGTCCGTAAACCTTGAATTACATGGCGGTTCCCCACCACAAACCCAACCCGCCAACCAGCCATATTATAGGTTTTAGATAAGGTGTGGAATTCTACACCAATATCTTTCGCGCCGGGAATTTCTAGCAAGCTAGTGGGTTGATAACCATCAAAAGCTAACTCGGCGTAACATAAATCATGCACCAGCAAAATTTCATATTTGCGGGCAAAAGCGACGATTTCTTCAAAGAATTCGCGGGGGGCTGTGGCAGCAGTGGGATTACTGGGATAGTTGAAATAGAGAATTTTAGCTTGTCTTGCAACCTCATCAGGAATGGCAGCTAAATCGATTAACCAGTCATTCTCTGGTTTAAGAATCAAACTGTGGATTTTGCCGCCTGCGATCGCCGGGCCGCGAAAATGTGCAGGATAAGCTGGGGAAGGAACCAAAACTAAATCACCAGGGTTAACGTAGGCGATCGCTAAATGGGTTAATCCTTCTTTAGAACCCAGCAATGGCAAAGCTTCGCTATCAGGATCGAGAACCACACCATAACGGCGATGATACCAATTGGTGATGGCACGACGAAAACTAGCAGTGCCTTCAAAGGGCGGATAACCGTGATTGGCGGGATCTTTCAAGGCTGCGATCGCCGCTTCTACAACTGGTGCTGGTGTTGCACCGTCGGGGTTTCCCATACCCAAATCAATTAAATCTAACCCTTGTTCCCGTGCTTTCGCTTTTAGTTCATCTAAACGGGCAAATACATAAGGTGGTAGTTTTTGTATGCGTTCTGCTGGGACAATCCAATTTAAACTCATTCTTCAACCTCGTCACTGATTCCCTTGGGCGAAACTCGATTCATGTCTTTACTATCTATAGGTGCAGTGGTGGAAACCATTGCTGCCATCAACTGTTCTGGCGCGACTTTAAACGGTAGTCGATGGATGTCAGAATTAGGAACTAGAGCAATTTCGGCGGCTGTTTGTAACTCACCTAATGTAATATTGCCCAATCCCAAATCACTTAATTTTTGGGGTAGTCCAATTTCTGTGTAGAACTTTAACAACTGTTGTCGTGCTGATGCTGCTAGTTGATTGCCTTGTAGCATTTCTTCTAAACGCAGTTGCACCAAAATTCCAAAAGCAACCTTTTCGCCATGAATACTGCCATGTCCTGAAATATGAGTTAAACCATTATGCACGGCATGGGCAGCAACTGTGCGACACTGGGCCCCTCCAAGTCCTCCAACTACCCCAGCTAATAAAACACTTGCGTCTACGACTTCTCGCCAAACTTCGCTACCTGGTTCCTTCAAGGCGGCGGCTGACTTTTGCAAGAGGATATCTCGCAAAACTCTTGCTTGTTGCACCGCAGCAATAATTAAAGTGTCTTGCAAATGCCCACTGCTAACAGAGGCTTCATACCACTTAGCGATCGCATCACCAATTCCAGCTACTAAAGTCCGTTGTGGTGCAGTTTGAATCAAGTCATAATCGAGTATCAGTAAATCGGGACAACGAGACAGCCCCACATCGTAGAGAAATGCCCCATTTTCCGAATAAACATTCGACAAGGCACTCCAAGCTGCACAGGTAGCCCCTGATGTCGGAATTGTCACCACTGGCAACTGTAACTGCTGCGCGAGTAATTTTGCTGTATCTAAGGCTTTGCCGCCACCAACACCAATAATCACATCAGCTTTATGTTCTTTTGCCTTCTTCTGTAAAGATTTCAGGCTAGCTTCGCAGCAATCTGCACCATAAGAAGCTTGAACAGGATGTAACTGTTGCGTTTCTAAAACTGGTTGCAAATTCTTTCGGCTGATAGCGAGAGTCGATTCACCTGCCACAATTAAGGGACGACTTCCCAAACAGGCGATCTCTGCTGCGGCTGCTTGCAATACCCCAGAACCACGGATGACTTTTGCCGGGGCAACTGTGAGCGTAAATAATGAGCTAGAGGTTTGAGTAGACAAAGAAGGTTGAGTAGAAAGTTGATTAGACATATAATCTAGTTTGCCAAAACCTTGATATTTCTTAATCTAATAGACTTGCAAGCAAAGATACTTGTTGCCAAATTGCTACAGACTTGCATCTGACTCAACTAGGTTTTAACCGATCTAATCGCTAACTGGTTAAGCCATTTAACGACGTTGCTTGAATCTGTGATGTCCATTAGCCTGAAATTCCGAACTATCAAAGTTTTGAATAACCGTATAATTAATTAACATTACCACTCTCAGATTCTCAAGAAAAGTGATTGAGAACTGAATCGTCTGTCGATGGTCATTTCAGCTATGGATAGATGCGTAAGGGTTTACAGATCGATGTCCGCTCCCACGCCGTTCCTTTTGGCTGCAAAAAATTCTAAAAATGTCAATAGTGGCAATTAGAATAACAACCGACAAATCACAACTGTCAGTATCCATTACCCGCACGCTGATCGATCTTTTTCCACAGTAAAATCACGAAAGTGTGAATATCTTAATCTAATAATAACTATTAATGTATCGGTAAATACAAAATAAATTATGTCATTCTGATAACAAGCATTGGGAATGGGGCATTGGGCATTGGAAAACTCTTCCCCATTCCCCATTCCCCATTCCCTTAAGCGTTAGGTTTTGGCAATTGGGCGAATTTATCTGTGTAAATTTCCACTGTGACTGGGGAATTTTGATGAGAAACGAGCGATCGCTTGGCCTCGCCTAAGTAAACTGGTACAGAAACCCCTGGTTCCGGGTGAATAATGGTGCGGGCACGAACAGTCAACTTGTCGTCTTCCCGTGTACCTGAACGACCATAAGAAAAAAGATTACTAGCTGCTTGACGTAAAGTTGCTTCTAGTTGTGTGGGTGTAATTTGAGGTGATGTAGTAATAACCGCTTGTGTTGAGCCATTGTCATAAACTAAAGTGTACTTCGTTGCTCCTGGAATCACAGCCCGACTCAAAGGGACTATCGACAGTGCAAATAAACCACCTGTCAGCACCAGCATAAAGCCAGTCGTACCCACTAGCCGAAAGCGGATGCCCCATTTGAGAATAAAAGCCAAAACTGTTAAGGCAGCGAATACCAAGGTAGCGATACCTGACCATTGGGTGTACTGAAGAAAGTTAGCTGTTGTGAGCATAAGGTAGGTTATGGATGCGTCTTTTTTTTCGTTACCGACATACCCATTTTACCGAGAGCTTACACCATAGGGGTTGCCGTAATTTGCTTCGGTTAGAGAAAGTTATTTGTATGACGAGTCATTTATCATTAGATCAAGATTTAGGATTTTGAGTATATTTTTTCGTAATTTCATTACTGTAATCTGGTGTGTTACAAACGATCAAAAGTATGAAAGCAAGAATTAAACAAACACTTGTACAAATTAGTTAGCTATTTCTAACACGGCAAAGATAACTACCAATAATTTACACTTCATCACTATTTGGATTTTTATTAAGACATAAAAAACCTCATTAACCTAATTTACATTGGTAGGAATGCAATAGGGTTTGAAAATAAATTAATCACATCTAAATTACTGTTGAGCGCAACCTTGATTAAAAATAAATGTAAAGAATAAGCATTTACCGTTTGGTTTATCTTTCAAGACTCAAAACGATATTTAAAACGGGCTAGTCCTAAAAGAGTATCAATAATTATACATATACAAAAGGGCATCTACAAGAGATGCCCGTCATGCAGGAAAACCCTAAAGGGTTGTCCCTACACCTTCCCAACAATCAGCAACAGTGACTAATTAGGTATTAGTCACACTCACAGACGTGAATATAGTAATCTTATTAACTTCAAAATCTAAATGTCCCCAGTGCATACACTGAAAATAAACAAATAGTATTGTAAGTTGCTGTTTATCATTTCCTAACTAATTTGAACCAGATGTAAACCTGTCTTGTTCGTTATAACGATGTAATACTCCACAAATGGCAGCTAAAACTAACCATGAAATTACATTGAAACGGAAATCGAAGAGGGTTACATCTACTGTATTCAATAGAACCCACCCCACAAAGGCCAGAAGATAACTAAAATATATCAATCTATCTTCTGTTTTTATATATTTTGCCTTGCGTAGTAATTGGATACCTGTAATCAAAATCCAACCAAGTAGGGCACAAAATAAAAAAGTACTAGGAAAACCAGTTTCAGCAGATAACATCAAAAACAAGTTATGGGGATGACCCAAGGGAATCTGCGTCTGCGCTTTGTAGAGTCCACTAAAACTGCGTAATCCCCAACCAGTCCAAGGATGTTCTTTGGCTAAAGACCAGGCAAACTCCCATTGAGTTTTTCGCATTAAAGCGACTGGTCTATCTGGATACATATCGTCATTTAACCTTGCCCAAAAGAAGGCAGGAACGTACTGGCGAAAAAATTGAGCGACTGGCGACGGAGCAAAAGCTGCCAAAAGCACGCTAGAGACGATCGCAGCGACCCCACCCACAAGAATGCGCCAGCCTTGGTAGAGTGCATAAGCTAAACAGGCAAAAATAGCGATCGTCCAGCCATTGCGTGAGTTAGTGAAAATCAAGGTAATGAAGTTTGTAATCACCACAATGGTTAAGAAAATAAAGGGGAGTGAATTCTTCCTAATACCCAATCCTCGATACAATCGCCATTGTTCTAGCCACAACCCTAAGCTAAGGATAAAAACTATTGTTAGATAAGCGGCAAAGGTGTTAGCGTGCAAGAAAAGTGAGGCTATGCGACCTGGCGGATTTCCTCCTGGTGCGATCGTCCAATTCAACACAACCCACAAAATCTCAAATTTCAAACTCCAGCCTAAAAATAACTGTCCCAAACCAAGAATTATCACTGGCATGGAACCGATCGCAAAAACCCAAGCCATTTGGCGCAATTGGACAAATGTTTGAATTAGGGCGCTATGGGCAACAAAAAGTAAAAAGAATGGTAATAAATTAAATAAGCCAAGGAAAGCTGCTGTTTTGTCATCGGCAAATCCAGCACTTACGATTAGCAACAGACTCAAAAGGGCAAATCCCCAGTTGAGGGGGCGGCGATTAATTTTGTGGGATTGTTTCAGCCAAGTTATTAATGAGACAAAACCAATAGTCACAGCCCCCAACAATGGACTCAATGGGAAGATTAACAATGCCCATAGAGAGTAGTTCCAAGCAGATCGCCAGCGAGACTTGAAATAATCAGAAACCTTGTTCAAGCTGGCTCCCAACATTCCTCACGAGTGAGGCGAATTTGAGCTAATGCAAAAATAGTAGGAATGATCCGACCATAGTTAGTGGCGATCGCTCTCCATCCTAAATCTGCAAAAAACCAAGTCCACATCATTGGCCCAATCACGGCAAACATCGTGCGAGCTGCCCCATAACGAGCTGCACTCACCGTCATACCCCGTTGCGCCATTTGCATAGCTACATAGCTTTGAAATTGCGTTGCAGCAGCTTCTGTACCTGTAATCGCCGCTTGTTTTGCTACTTCATAAGTAGCAAAGTGGATGGCAAATTGACGGGCAATTTGCTTAAGTACCATTGGCTGGAGAAGTGAAGTAACCGCGATCGCACCACCGCCTTTGAAAAGCAACCCCAAGGGGTCAGGTTGTAATAAAAGTGGTAGCGGTTCTTTTAGTTCTGATTGCACAAGGTGACGCTGCACTCTGAGAGTCAATTTTTGCTTTTCCTGTTCAGGTAATTTTTTCCATACCTGTCCTAGCAGATGCAAAAATACTTCTGCTTCTAAATCAATAGTTGGCAGCTGATGAGAATAGGGAATTTTTAGATACTTACATACTTGAACTAAGGCTTGTCGGTAAGTTACCTGGCCTGTGCGTCCGCGTAATACCGTCATCCCATCTGCCGCCAAAAAGCGAAAGCGTCCCTCTAGTGCATCTAACCAAGCTTTACGGTCTTGGCTTTGCACTTCGATGGGTTCGGGTGTGTGTACATAGTCTAGGGGATTGAACTTACGACTAAATAAAATTGCCGTTAAATCTTGCAATTCTTCTTCGGTCGCTAACTCTAGCGCCGCCCTCATTTCATCCAATTTCCCTTCCTCCCTTCCGTGCAGCTTTCTGTACCTTATTCTACTATTAGCTATTTTGTCCTTTGTTATTTGTCCTTGGTCATTTGATAAATAATGACTAAGGACAAATAACAAAGGACTATGGACTCATGACAGATATTGCAGTGATTGGTGCCGGAATGGCCGGTTTAGTCTGCGCCCAGCAATTAAGTCAAGCTGGATATTCT
Organism: Nostoc punctiforme PCC 73102; assembly: GCF_000020025.1. Lineage (GTDB taxonomy): Bacteria > Cyanobacteriota > Cyanobacteriia > Cyanobacteriales > Nostocaceae > Nostoc > Nostoc punctiforme. The sequence continues at coordinate 6,311,404 of NC_010628.1, forward strand.
GTGATAGTGGTGGACAAGTCCCGTGGTTTGGGAGGAAGATTAGCTACACGCCGCTTGCATGGAACTTGGGCCGATCATGGGGCTTGTTACCTGAAGCCAAAGGGTGAATTATTTAGACGTTTTGTGGAGATATTGCGATCGCGCCATATCCTCGAAGTTTGGACAGAGGAAGTTTACGAACTCACAGCAGGCGCTCCTTTATCTGAACCGAAAAACCGCAGTCCGCGATATGTTGCACCTGGGGGAATGAGTGCGATCGCTAAATCCCTCGCTCCAGGTTTAGAAATATTACTGAATCAGCGTGTCATTGCTATTACCCCAACTCCCGAAAATAGTTGGCGTATCACTGTTGAATCTAGCAACGAAGAATTAACTGCAAAAGCTATAGTCATCGCTATTCCTGCACCCCAAGCGGTGATGCTGTTAGAACCTTTAGGTGAAAGTGTATTAGATACAGCCTTTCTTGATAACTTGCGTTCTGTAGAATTTTATCCTTCCATTAGTGCGATCGCTGGATATCCTCTCACATCCCAACCACTCCCTGAGTGGAAAGCTCTAACTTTTGTAGATGATGCTGATTTAGCATGGATTGGTTTGGACAGTAGCAAGCGTCCTAATCCTCAGCAGCCACATTTTGTAGTCCAAAGTAGCGCTGATTTTGCCCAACGTCATCTAGAATCCCAGGATTTAGAACCTGTTGGAAAGCTAATGTTGCAACGAGCAGCCGAATCTCTGTCCCTTCCTTGGCTGAATACTCCCGAATGGATGCAAGTACATCGTTGGCGTTATGCCTTTCCTAGCCGTCCTTGGCACGAGGCTTTTTTGTCTGCCGAAACTCCCTTACCTTTAGTTTGCTGTGGTGATTGGTGTGGCGGCAATCTTGCAGAAGGTGCGATGCTTTCTGGATTAGCGGCGGCGGATGAAATTAATCATCAGTTGCGTCATCTACCTTTAGACAATGTGAACTTTTTCAACGTTTTTGTCCGATCATTTCATCAGTCGCTAGACTGATTTTGCGCTCTCGTGAGTCGCTATTTGTCTGACTTACTAAAGCAATGTGCAACAGATAAGTTTTTTAGATGAAACAGTACATCTCACAGTAAAAATAAAATGTGATATAAATTACCAACAAAGCTTAACTTCATTAAAAACTTGTTCCTAATTCAAGATTTTTATTGCCGTTAATTTTGATCCCCTAGCCTTGATGCTGCGTTTTATGTAGATTTCTGCCTTTTTGGCAAAAATTTGAAACAATTAGGATTATAAATATAAAATGTCGCTAACCTACCAGCATATTGGATGCTGTTTTAATAAGTCATGCTGTGAATCAGTATAAACTTTAACTAAAATAAGCAAAGCCAAATGTCTGATATTAAACCAAGATAAAAGGCTAGCTACAGGGTTTATTGCATCTATCAGTTGAATTACTTTTAACTGATTTTCATCTAAAAAATTTGTTTTCTCCACCAATCATTGACTGGAATTAAAAAAGGAGTTTAAAAATTATGAAAACGCTAGTTAATTTAACACAGCAATCAGTAGTAGGAGAGATTGAAAGCGTTTTGGATACATATCCATACCATCCATATCAAAAAGCCTTTGCGATTCCTGACTTACGCCAAGAGCTAATTGTTTTCGTCCTCACCCGTCTTCCCTCTTTTGACGGCGCTATGTCTGAGGGACATATTTCCCTAGCGGAGGCTGAACAAGGAAGCTTGGCCTATTACAAATTGCCTCGTAAACCCTTAGAGCAGCAACTCCACCTACAGAATTTGATTCACCAAGGCATTTGTTTAATCGTTCAAGAAAAGTCAGATTGGATTAACGATCGTGTTTGTGAAATAGTTCAGCCAGCTTGTGAAGCCTCTCACTGGTTTGGTTAATAGCTCGCAGTGAATTTTTAATTTTTGAGCTAATCTAACGGTGTTTAGTCGTGGGGTTAGCTCAATATTTTTGTAAGTATCCTACTCTTGAGGTGTAAACTTTGACAATTAGATTCAAAGGACATTCCCAGGACATGAGAAAAATAACTGCTCTAATGTTGGCAAGTATTACTGTAACTGTCGGCGTGGGAGTATTAACACCCAAAGTTACTAATGCCCAATTATTTTATCCACCAGCAAGCGATCGCCATTCATTAATGGTAATCGGTCAAGGGGTAGTGAAAGTGCCAGCAGATACAGCCGATATTGAACTGGTATTCAGTAGCGGAAGTAGCAATGGTGAGTCAGAAACGCAACCATCATCTCTACCGCAAACTCGCCGCATATCCTCACCCTCCGGGTATGCCTCCGGCACGCCAAGGGCGAACGGCAGTCCCTCTTTGTTGGAACAACAAGACTGGGATTACAAAACAGTAGCAGAATCTTCACCAAGCAAAAAATCACTAACTAAAGCAACTCTCCAGCCTGTAGTTAATAGCCTAGTTGCCAAAGGAATTAGTGCTGATAAAATTCAAGTACAAATTAACCCGAATTCCAGCGAAAATAACGCCAAGATATTGGTGAGGTTGGAAAAACCAACACGCGATCGCGTCCAGGAAATTGTTGCTACAGCGAATAAAGCGACAAGCCAACTTGACAATATTTCCGTTAAGAGTGTGGGCGTTGAGTACGCAGTAAATGACTGTCAGGCTTTACAGAGTTCAGTTTATCAATCAGCTATGAAAGATGCTCAAAGCCGCGCTCAGGCTTTAGCAACTGCTATGAGTGTTAAACTTGATGTTCCTTCTGTAGCTGAACCATTTTACACATTATTTTATCCCTCATGTAGTTCTAAAACTGGAGTTCCTTTACCATCATTTGCTAGTTTTTTATTATCACCGAATTATAATCCCGATGCTCCGGCAGAAGTTGAGATGAAAAAAGATATTTTTGTGACATATACAACAAAATAACCATTTATATTCAGTGCGATCGCACCTTGATTTAATCAAGATGATAAGTGCGATCGCTTAACTATTTTGCTTTGCTTGTAAACACTCACTATTATGAGTAAGTTGATGGTATATTAATACTGGAGTCTAGACTAGATAGGTAATTTTAAATTCTAATAATGAAAAAACTCCAGAAATGTTTGTGACAAATCTGGAGTCAGGAAAGATACGCATTTACCTATACCAAATTTTCACCGTGAGAGTATCCTATGTCATCAGGGTATACACTCAAATACAGTAAAGAATGTATGGAGATTAACTGCTTTGTTTACACAAATTTTCTGTTTAAATAGGGCTTACGCACGAGTTACGGAATAAGGAACCGCAGAGGCGCAGAGAAGCCAGTGCGTTGGGGAGACAGCGCCGTGGGCGGGTTTCCCGACTTGAGGCGACTGTCGTCGGGTTCCCCGACTTGTAGCAACTGGCGCGACACAGAGAAATGAGAGTTTGAAAGATGAAATTTTGCGTAAGTCCTATTGAAGTAACGCAAAACAGCCCCAGTAAATCTGAGGCTGCTTTGCGAGAGTTGTTTGGTAGGAGGGGGTACATCAACAGAGTGATGCCCTATGTTAAATATAAATAATTCAGTATGCATCCCTATTCAGCCGTGTTTTGGCTTATCAGGATGATTTGAAAAATTGCGTAGGTGCAGCCCGCACTTCTCTACGTTCGCGCAGCGTGTCGCAGACAGACGCTCCGCGTAGCTTGCTTCCCCGGAGGGTTACAACTTGGCTCAGTGACCATCGTAGACATGGCTTTTTCAAAAAGAAACTCCAGATGCACTTAAGGCATTCTGGAGTAGTAACAGGTTTCTAACATCAATTAATTTTTACATCTGCGATCGCCTGATGTCGTTGGGGTATATACTCAAATGTATTTATGTCTACTCATCCGCAAATAGAACAGCAAATTACCTTCTTTTACACCCATAATCTCAATGCCTCTACAGAATTCTACGAGCAAATGCTGGGATTAGAGTTATGGCTTGACCAAGGAACCTGTCGAATTTATACTGTTAGTGGTTCTGGATACTTGGGATTTTGTCAAGCAAGCGAAACATCGACTCCTCCAGCCGACAAGCAATCAAGTGTCATTTTTACTCTAGTAACGCCGCAGGTGGATGAGTGGTTTGAATATCTCAAAGAACGTGGTGTCAAATTTGAAAAGCCACCTACACTAAATGAAAAGTACAATATTTACCACTGTTTTTTACGCGATCCCAGTGGTTATTTAATTGAAATTCAACGTTTTGAGACTAACCACAAAAAAAAGACATAACTAAATTAGTTATGTCTAAACATTCAATTTACAGGGCAGGATTTGTACAGATTAGAACTTTTGGTTTACTGGGGTACATAACACCGACTAATGCAGTATGACCATTATCGATAGCCATCTACCTTTTCTTCTATCGACTTATCTGAGTGAAGCGCGGAATTTATACAGCCACCGATAAATATTTACATTTCTTTACAAATAGCCACAAGCACTGTTGATTTTTATATAATGGTCGCTTAATCGCTGACAAAAAACTATTTGCATTAGTCCTAATAATTGGTATTTAACTGGACTCAATATTGTATAACAGAAGCTAAAATACAATCATTATCGCAAATGTATCATGTTTTTTAGCAAGATTAGTTTTTAAATTATCTTGTTTGCCAATTTTGCTATTTATATAGTTATTATTTTTAAAGTATCGATATTTAATATATCGATTCGCTAAATATTCTCTTGGGGTGACTGCATGACAACCAAAAAAATTACATGGCTACGTACAACATTGCAATTTAAAGGTTCGGTCATGAAAGCAATCTACAAACATATTTTATTCTGCGGAGCTTTCGGATTTTTGATTTCTCTTCTTTACCATTTTGAACTGCCTGTATCCCAACCGATTTTAGGAAGTGTTATTCCTAGTATTGTTTTAGGATTATTACTGGTATTTCGTACCAATACTGCTTATGAGCGATTTTGGGAAGGGAGAAAATGTTGGGGTTCTCTAGTAAATAATATCCGAAATCTGGCCCGGCAAATTTGGGTATCTATTGAAGAAATAGCTCCAGAAGATAAAAACAATAAAATTACAGCATTAAATTTATTGGTAGCTTTTGCTGTGACAACTAAATTACATTTACGAGGAGAAGAAGTCAATAGCGAGTTAGAAGATTTAATGCCGTCTAGTAAATATATCAAATTGAAGATTATGAATAATCCTCCTATAGAGGTTGCCTTTTGGATAGGAGATTATTTACAAGAGCAATATCATCGCAAATGTCTTAACAGCTACCAGCTAACATCTATGCAAGAATTATTAAACAATCTTGTAGATAATTTAGGTGCTTGTGAACGGATTTTAAAAACACCTATGCCATTAGCCTATGCCATTCATCTGAAGCAATTATTGTTACTATATTGTTTACTACTACCCTTTCAAATAGTGGCAACTCTGGGTTGGTGGACAGGTTTAATTTCAGCTTTAGTTGGTTTTACAGTATTTGGTATTGAAGCAATCGGCTTGGAGATAGAAAACCCCTTTGGTTATGATCCTAACGACTTACCTCTAGATGCGATTTGCGCCACAATGAAACGCAATATAGACGATTTAACTACTCTGACTCCAAATGCGCGATCGCACCCAGGTAATTTGACTTATGAAAAAAGTTGAGACTGTTTATAAAACAATTAGAACGTTTTCTAAGGAATTTTAACATTCATGGAATTCATTTATTAAGCTTTTTGATTTGCTGCTGAAAATAGTCTCGCCAATCTATGGGTAAAGCCTCAACTTTTACGGCGCGGTGTAACAGTTCTAGGTCGTCTGTTTGGCGTGCATACAATCGGATAATATCGGCAATAGTGACATTATTTGAGTCTCGCCCAGTCGTATGGTGTAGCGCATCGCATAGACTCATTCTTCCCTGCCCTCCAGCTTGTTTCGCAGTACTATATAAACGCGAAACTATCTCTTCATTGGTGGATGTGCAATGATGCCTGTACGTCAAACTTTATCAAAGCCTGATATCCAACTTTCTTACTTAGAGTGGAACCAAGGTCAAGAACCCTTACTGCTTTTACATGGTTTAGGCGACCATGCTTTAGTGTGGTCTAGCTTAGGAGATTACCTAGCGGCAGACTACCACATCGTCGCACCAGATATGCGCGGACATGGCGAAAGTACTAAGCCTGAGAGAGATTATACTTTTGAAAGTGCGATCGCAGACCTTGAAGCACTCATGGATCATTTAGGATGGACATCTGCCCAGATTGTAAGTCATTCGTGGACAGGTAAATTAGCCGCTATTTGGGCAAGACAAAACCGAAAGCGTTTGCGGAGTATAATTCTCGTCGATCCCATTTTCATCTGGAAAATGCCCAGCCTTCTCAGACTAACTTTTCCGATGTTGTATCGCTTCTTACCTTTTCTCAAAAGTATGGGCCCCTTTACCAGTCATGAAGAAGCCGAACAACAAGCACGGCAGTTAAAGCAATATCAAGGATGGAGTTCCTTGCAGGAGCAAGTTTTTCAAGCAGGAATAGAACAAAAACCCGATGGTAGTTGGGGTAGCAAATTTACCATCGCCGCCCGCGACGAGATTTTTGAAGCAGTTATGCAAGTGCCTGGTTTTACAATCCCCCTTGATATCCAAGCCCTCTTTATTCAACCAGAACAAGGTCTAAATCGCCAAGATTGGCAAATCCAGCCCTACAAAACCTATCTCAAAAAACTACGCATCTGCCAAGTTCCTGGCAATCACTGGCCGTTTTTGACACAACCAGAGACATTTAACCAAACTGTTGCAGCTTTTTTGGCAGAACACAGATAGAAAATCTCATGATTATTAGACGGGATTATCATCCGGCAACAGAAGAATGAATAGGAAGGATGTCTAGCGATAAGCGGCTATGCATCTGCACTCCCCTTAAATCAGTTATTAGTTATCAGTCATCAGCGTTTAGTGATTATTGATAACTAATTAGGACTTACACCAAACTACAATGCTGTAGGGATAATATCCTGCGGGTAATCCGTTGGAAAACTCGTAGATTAGCCGCTTTGCGTCTACATGAATTGCCCCTAGCTGAAAATAAGGGTTTTGGCTATTGTTTGCGTAAGTCCTGCTAATAACTGATAACTGTTAAAGTACGGATAAGCCACTCATGAGCCTTTGTATCAATCCCGTTTGCCCTACACCAAATCACCCAAATAATGAACAAAACCGCTTTTGTCAAAGTTGTGGTTCCCATTTGGAATTGCTAGGGCGTTATCGGGTGACGTGCCTGTTGAGTGACAAAACAGGGTTTAGTAAAGTTTATGAAGCATACGAACAAGATACTCCTAAAATCCTCAAAATACTCAAAGAGGATTTATCAGGTAACGCCAGAGCAGTAGAACTATTTCAGCAAGAAGTAACTGTGCTGGAACAACTCAACCATCCCGGCATTCCCAAAGAAGATAGTTACTTCCAGTATCAAACCCGACATGGTTTAGTGTTGCATTGCATTGCAATGGAAAAAATCGACGGGTACAACTTAGTGCAATGGCTAGAGCAGAATCACCCCATTTCCGAAGACCAAGCTGTAGCTTGGCTAAAACAATTAGTGGAAATTTTGGATTTAGTGCATGGTAAACAATACCTGCATCGAGATATTAAGCCATCTAATATCATGATTAGATCCCCCCTTGGGAAAGATTGGGGGGAATTGGTACTGATTGATTTTGGCACAGCCACTGAAATTGACAGAACCGACCCAGACCAACTTAGCAATGGCGACGGGATGACAGCACTTATGTCATCTGGCTACAGCGCTCCAGAACAAATGAATGGTCAAGCAGTACCGCAATCAGATTTCTTTGCATTGGGACGCACCTTTATATTTTTGCTAACGGGACACCATCCCTTAGATATGTATGATGTCCAGCAAAATGTATTGCACTGGCAAAATCATGCCATCGATATCTCACCCTTACTATTAAATTTAATTGATTGGCTCACGGCAGCAGATATAAAAAAGCGTCCTGCTAATGCCCAAGAAATTTTGCAGCGCCTAGAACACATTGAAGAAGGCAAAAAGTTCTGCTCAGATGAGGATTCAACCCCAGCTGTTGCGCCAGGTTCCCCCAGAGTAGAGGAGCCACTTGCAGAAGTGGAGGATTTAGAGCCAATCTCGCTGTTGTCGGAGCAGGAACCAGAAAATAGTATTCCTCCTGCCTCTGTTGTTGAAGACCAGCTAACAGAAACTACTCCTGAAAATCTTAATTTAGTAATTGATTTGAACACAGAAGAGTTATCCCCACCAATTCCTAAAACTTTATCATCCCCACACAAAGAGCCAGAAGAAGTACCACTACTGAAATTTTTTACAGGGTTGCTAATGATATTAGGATTACTTAGTATAGTGGCTTTAGCAATGCGAAACTCAAAATTTATTGTGAATTCAAATTATGGGCAATCTCCCGAAAAGAGAGGTAAGATTGATTATTTTTCTTATCAAGAAGGTAGAGATAGCCAGGGGAGAAGAGCCGAATTTAATATAGCTGTTTTATCACTAGAATATAAATGGCTTTTAGGTAGCAATTTTCAAATTAAATATAATGATGAAATTATTAGTATAGACCTTTTAAAATTGAACTTAGAACAAGAAGGCATACAAAAGATAATGGATGAACCCAGGGAAATTATCTCTGTAGGTACAGTTGCTTGTAAGGGTAATATAGCAGTTCAACAGCGAATGGCTCTAGAACGTTCTAAACAAATTCAATTTTTAGTCAAAAAATTATTTATTAATACACCAAGCGTCAAAGGTTATAGGATATTAAATTTAGGACAATTTCAACGGAGTAATTGTCAGGCAAATCAGGATTTAACTACATATCAGAGAAGTATTATAATTATTGGTGTGAAAAATAAATCCGCAGGTGTCATTCTCGATGAAGCACTACGGGATAGGTTAGAAAAGAAACCTTTCGCTGATTTTAAGTTAGAAGATTATTCCTTGGGTACGGCAGAAAATTTTAGGACAATACCAAGTAATTTATTACAATTCAGATAAGACCAAAACACTTGTAGAGACGGAGATTTATCGCGTCTTAAAACCCAAAATTTTTGCCAGTCGCCCTTAACCCAAGCGTATTGATTTATATTTATAAAATAAATAGCATAGCAAAGTATATCAATGTATAGGTTTAGCCAATCATAATATATCGCCACTTTCGTAATTAATGAATCGTTTATGCTCCCATCCCAGAATACCTCTTCAAACCCGCACGCCAAAGGAAGCGATTCAGTCCCAAAAACACTAATATCCAACCAAACATTGACCAAAATCCTCGCCCTATATCCACAGGTAGCCCTACCAAAAGACTCGCAGGAAAATCAATCAAATACGGAAAAGGCGTAAACATTAATATTGTCCGCACAGCCTCCGGAAAAACCTCTAAAGGTGCTATTAAACCAGATAAAAATAGATAAAACAACAACCAAAAGTTTTCTAAAGCACTAGCCCGTTCTGTCCAAAAGGCAAACATGGCAAAGGTGTACTGAATCGTAAACCGCAAAGTAAAAGCTAGCGCCACCGCCAATGTAAACAGCAAAAATCTACTCAAACTTGGTACCCAAAAAGCTTGGGGATAAAGAATAAAAAATAATGCCACTAATAAAAAAGCAAACGATAGCCTAGCAAATCTTTCAGAAACATGACCTGCAACATGATGCCATACTGGGTCGAGTGGTTGTAGCAACTTGGGCGAAAGCTTGCCTTCCACAACCTCTTTTTCAAAGTCCCAAATTACCCAAACAACTGTTAATTGTCTAACGATGAAAACCGTGATAAAGTAACGGGCAAAATCCACAGGTGATAGCCCAAATTGCCCGCCTTGTGCTGCCTGTATCCAGATACCCATGAGGATAATCGGCAAAGATCCAGCCAACACCCATAAAATTAGTTCTGCTCGATACTCAACCATATAGGCGTAGTATACTGACAGCAAAGTTAGGGCTTTTCTAATCATCTTTTTCATTTATAGTGCATTCTCCCCTCGGTAACTCTATTTCTGGCAGCGATCGCTTCGCTACACAACACCTGCCTGAAAAACTCGCCCAATTACTTCTTCTACAGGCGGTTCAGTAACAGTTAAATCAATTACCTCCAAATCCGTCAAAATCTTAGATACCGTGCGGGTAAGTGCTTCTCTAGATACCATAAAATGTACCGATCGCCCTTCTAAGAGTTGCACATCCCCGTATGTCATAAGTTTTTCTATCGGTAGAGGTTGGGCTAATTCTATATGGACTTCTCGGTAAGGGGCAAAACGTTCTAGCAGTCCATCTAAACTACCGTCATACATCAGGCTTCCTTGGTGAATCAACAGCACTCGTTGACACAAAGCTGTAATATCAGCCATATAATGACTCGTCAACAGCACTGTAGCCTGATAACGCTGATTGTAGTCGCGCAAAAAATCGCGTACCGCCACCTGAGCATTTACATCTAGTCCTAGAGTCGGTTCATCTAGGAATAATACGTGGGGACGGTGCAAAAGTGCTGCTAGCAATTCTGCCTTCATCCGCTCACCCAAAGATAGCTTCCGTACTGGTTGGGTAAGTTTGCCTTCTAGGGAAAGCATCTCTGTTAATTCTCCTACCCGCCGTTGGAACTCTTTATCAGAAATGTTGTATACAGCAGCATTAATTCTCAAAGAATCCAGCGCTGGTAAGTCCCAAATTAGTTGCTGTTTTTGCCCCATCACCAAGGTAATTTTTTGCAAAAATGCTTCTTTCCGATGAAACGGAGTTTGTCCAGCGACTGTGACTTTACCGCTAGAGGGATGAATCAGCCCCGTGAGCATTTTTAGTGTGGTAGTTTTTCCAGCACCATTTGGGCCCAAAAACCCTACTACTTCACCAGGGGAAATTTGAAAGGAAACATCCTGAACTGCTTTAATTGAGCGGTAGGTGCGACGGAAAAGGTGGGTGATTGTACCTTTAATACCCGGGCTTTTAACTGCTACTGGATAAGATTTACTCAAATTTTCAGCAACAATGATTGACATATTTTTTATATTTAGAACCACCGTTGTATACAGATAAACACACAAAGATAATCGGTGTTTAGAGCTATTTATTAAATAGAACTCAGGAGTCAGGAGTCAGAATGGGCTAAACCCTAGCTATCCGCTAACAGAATTGAATTCTGACCGAAAAAGTGGATAGCCAGTGAGAGTTGTTTTAATTCTGACTTCTGGATTCTTCTACTGTGGTTCCAAATACGAAAGCAGAGATTTTTGACAGTGACATATCATGATTAACTGTGGTGGGCATTATGCACAACACATAGACTTTACCGCAAACGTCCCGATCGCAATGTACTGATAATTAACCACAAACCCAATAAGCTAGCAACGGCAAACAGGGTGGTGCTTAAAAAAGATAGCTGACTTGTCTGCGCTCTAGTAGAAATAATTGCTGCGCCCATAATCAGCGAACCTACTAGTATACTAAAAGATAGTCGGTTAGCAGCATCGTCCATAGTGCGCCGCACGCCATCTAAACCCCGCAGCGAGAGATTCCACTGTAAGGTTTCTGAGGTAACTCGGTCTAATAACAGTTCTATTTGGCGAGGAGACTGGAGAGAGAGACTTTTAATATCTAAGGCTGTCCGTAATAGCGATCGCACTGGATTATCGCCCAATAATTGCCGACGAAACAAGTCTGTAATTAATGGTTTAACTTCATCGAAAAAATTAAGCTCTGGGTTGAATGTCCGCGCTACACCCTCTAAATTTGCTAGAGTTTTGGCATACAAACCCATATTGCTAGGTAATCTAATTTTATTGTTACGGGCAACTTGTAAAACTTCATAAATTATCTGACTGAAGTTGATTTGCGTTAAGCTGACATTGTGATACTTTCGCAACATGCGATCATAATCATTTTCTAACCGCGACAAAATAACTGGTTGAGCAGAATCTGATAGCTGCAAAGTTAACTGAGCGCACCTTTGAGCATCTAAATCAACGATCGCTAACAACATCTCTGTTAATATCTGCTGTGTGCGGGGATCAAGTCTTCCCACCATACCACAGTCTAAAAGAGCAACACGCCCATCTGTGAGATAAAACAAGTTTCCCGGATGGGGATCGGCGTGAAAAAAGCCATCAATATATAGTTGCTGAAAAAATACCCGAAATAACAAAGTAGTTATTTCTTTACGCTCTACGGCAGGGTCTTTACCATTATTGTTATTGTTTAAATCTGCCGACAAGAATGGTACTCCATCTAACCATTCCATCACCAGTAATTTTTCTGTGGTCAATTCCCAGTTAATCTCTGCAACCACTATTTGCGTGGGATCAAACCAGCGACTTTTAGATAAGTTGCGCCGTAGTTGGTCTGTAAAACCCGCTTCCCGTGTAAAATCTAACTCGGCTTCTAGGGCTTTGGTGAATTCTTCAGCGATGGATTTGATTTCGTAGGTTTGTCCAAATTCAGTCCGCGCCACTAAATCGGCAATACCTTGAATTAAAGCAATATCTTGGGCAATAGTCAGATCGATTCCCGGACGTTGTACTTTTAGAGCAACTTCTCGACCGTCTGCTAATGTAGCGCGATGTGTCTGGGCAATTGATCCCGCCGCTACGGGGATCGGGTTAACTGTCTTGAAGGTTTCTGCTAGTGGACGTTTTAATTCTTTGCGAAGGATTATTTCTATTTCTGACCAAGGAACTGGTGGTACTTCGTCTTGTAAGGTAGATAGTTCCTCAATGTAGGCAGCGTTCAGTAAATCTGGACGTGTAGACATTAGCTGTCCAAGTTTAACGTAAACTGGCCCCAAGTCTACCAGGATATTTTTTAAAACCGCAGGTGTAGGTAACTGTGGTTCATCAGCTTTGCCACCAGTGAGTAACCTTCGCATATAGTCCCAACCATTGCGAAGGAATACTTCAAGAATTTCTCGTTGACGGGGAACAGTTTGGGTGAGGAACATTTTTGTAAATAACTGCAAAGACGCAGGGAGTTAAAGAGGTAAACAACAGGGGATGACAATACAACGGAAGTTGGCTTTAGCTTTTAAAGTTTTGCTAGCTGCGCCACAGTCTTGGAATCTTTTTATGGATGATTGTATAGCTTCGTGGAGTTTCTGTTCACTCAGCATTCGTTTGACGTAATTAGAGCAGGAATCTTCACCGTGTAATAAGCGATGGGAACAACTAAAGCCTTTGGAAGGAGAAATATATTTTTGATAGGCTGTAATAGACTCGATTGCCATTGTCTTGGCGAGAGGCTCAAAGCTAATAATGTTCATAACTGTCAGATAAAATAACAGACAGTCAAGTTATAATAGCAAAACAGACTTTTTAGCCTCTGCCAAGGGTTCTAACTTTTACAGCAGGTCAGTAAATCGAGAATCACTTTGGAGAATTTTAAGGATCTGCTTAATTTCCTGGGTACGTTCTTTTTTAACAACGAGGGTGACATTGCGATCGCGCACAATCACCACGTCCTCTAAACCAATTGTAACAACTACATCCTCTGGATTTGAGGCATAAATAATCGCCCCCTGCGTATCTAGCCCTACGTGGGTAGCGAGTTCCACATTGGGATTCTCTTCTGTTTTGAGTAACCGCTCGATCGCATTCCAATCTCCTAAATCATCCCAACCAAAATCAACTGGCAAAACGTATGCTAGAGTTGTCTTTTCCATTAGGGCATAGTCTATACTCTTCTTAGGCAACTGGGGATAGATATCAAGACCCTGTTGTTCTAAAGGTTCGATAATTTCTGGAGCATGGGTATGTAGTTCCTCGAGAACAACCCCTGCCCGAAAAACGAACATTCCACTATTCCAGCTAAAGCGCCCCGTAGATAAAAAAGTCTCTGCCGTTTCGCGGTTGGGCTTTTCAGTAAAGCGGTTGACGTGATAAGCTGGCAACTCATTAAAGCTACCTATCTTTTCACCTTGTTCAATGTAGCCGTAACCGGTTGATGGAAAAGTAGGCTTGATCCCCAGTGTAACGATCGCTGCTGTGCTTGCTGCCAGTTGCGTAGCCGCGCTTAATGTGTGTGCAAACGCTTCTTCGTCAGCAATCCAGTGGTCAGCAGGGAAAAAGCCAATAACAGCGTCTTCTCCATAGCGCTGTTTGATTTCTAAACTTGTCCAAGCAACGGCTGCGGCTGTGTCTCTGCCTTCCGACTCAATCAGTAAGTTTTCAACTGGTAGATCGGGTAACTGTTGTCGTACCCCTTCAGCTATCTGACTAGAAGTGATCACCCACAAGGAATCCCACCCGTCACCGAGTTTTATCAATCGATCGGCGGTTGCTTGTAATAAACTTCTAGAGCTACCATCAAGACTTAAAAATTGCTTAGGTCGGTCTTTGCGGCTCAGGGGCCAAAAACGTTCACCTTTACCACCAGCAAGGATTACGGGGAACAATAAAGTATTCATGTTGTCATACACGCCTACCGAAGAACATTATAAGTTTACAGTGAGCCTTTCCACTGGCAATATCTGTAGCTTGGATTAACATACTTTTAGGGAGTGGTTGAGTGGGGAGATAATTGTGATAAAACAAGTCGAATGGTCGGAAAATCCGGTTACATCTCAGCAAGTAATAGAATTTGAAACTGAGGTGCGATCGCAGCAAATTCAACGCACGGAAAATCAGGTAACGCCAGCACCAGTAGCCGACTCAGAGGAGGAGGATGTCGAACTAAACCAGCCAGCAAATCCGAATCGTAGCGTCGTCGAATCTGTGGGCGCGATTCCCAATCAGCTTTACGAGAGACTGGGCTTAACCATGCCTCGTTGGTTGTTGTGGATCATGACGGTTGTCATCGGCATCATCTTATCTGGGCTGCTAGTCTCGACGTTAGCACTGTGGACTCCTTTGTGGAGCAATCTCGATCGAACAGATGAAGATTTAGGAACCAATATTAAAGACGAGTTAAAAATACCGCTACCAGGGGAGTTGTGGAGCAAACTTTCCCAGTACCAGCTTTCACGACCCATGAATATCTTAATTATGGGCATTGAACCAGTTAACGGTACTGTTGATGGTTCACCAGAAAGCTTTGCTGGCAAAAGCGACTCCATGCTGTTAGTACGGCTTAACCCTAGTGAAAAATCTGTAAGGGTGCTTTCCATTCCTAAAGATACGATGATTGCCATCCCCGAAAAGGGAGAAAAGGGATTAACTAAGGTATCTGATGCCAATGCTAAAGGCGGCCCAGTCTTGGCAGCACGGGTAGTTAGTCGTACCTTAAACAACGCCCCAATCGATCGCTACATCCGTATTTCTACTAGCGGCTTACGGCAGTTAGTCGATCAGTTAGGCGGGGTAGAGGTCTTTGTTCCCCAATCAATGACATATAAAGACTCCAGCAGTCGCCTCTCGATTAATTTAGTCAGTGGCTGGCAAACCCTGAACGGAGAACAAGCAGAACAGTTTGTCCGTTTCCGCGAACCAGGTTTGGGAGATTTGCCAAGAGTGCAGCGTCAGCAAGCACTAACAGCAGCATTGCTGCAACGCTTAAATAGTCCTACTATCTTACCGAGGTTGCCTCAATTAACTCGCTTAATGCGAAAATACTTTGATACCAACCTGAAGATGGAAGAAATGATGGCGTTGGTCAACTTTGGCCTCAATCTAGATCGAGATAATTTCCAAATGACGGTGCTGCCTGGTACGTTTAGCCGCTTTAGTAAAGACCCTGATAGCTATTGGCTAGATATGACTGGACAACAGAGCCTGTTGAATGATTATGTTGGGGTAAATGTACCTGGTCTGAAACCAGATATGCGTCAGGTTCCTAACCTCAAAATTGCTATTCAAAATGCCTCCAATCAACCTCAGCTAACTGAAAAAGTTATTGCTTATCTTAAACAGAAAGGCTTTACTAAAATTTACAAAGTACCTGATTGGCCAGATACCCAACGTCAAACTCAGATTATTGTCCAAAAAGGCAATCGGCGAGTTGGTCTTGATTTGCAAAAAGTCTTAGGCTTGGGTCAAATTGAGGTGTCAGCGATTGGTGATTTAGAATCTGACCTCACAATTCGGATTGGTAAAGATTGGAAATAGTCATTGGTCATTAGTCATTAGTCATTAACCAAATGACAAAGCGCAAAGTCTGAGCGGAGGTTTCCTCCGATCAGAACTTTGTAAGAGAGGACTAATGACTACTGTAAAATAATAAAGTTATGAAAAAGATTTTACTACGCTTTTTGGGTTTGATTGTAATTTTGATACTAGCATTTTGCTGGATAATACTTAATCCAAAACCGGCTTTTGCTCAACTCAATACAATTAACTACAACAATATAAATTTAGAAAATCGTGACTTTTCTAATGCTGATTTGGCAGGTGTGACCTTTGTAGCAGCAGAAATGCGGGGGACAAATTTCCAAGGGGCGAATTTAACCAACGCAATTCTCACTAAAGGAGTTTTGTTAAAAGCAAATTTGGAAGGCGCGAACTTGAGCGGCGCTTTAGTCGATCGCGTCACTATGGATGGTGCTAACCTGAAAAATGCAATTTTTACAGAAGCAACTTTGACCCGCAGCCGTTTTTTCGATGCCGAAATTACAGGTGCTGATTTTACCGACGCTTTAATTGACCGTTATCAAGTGTCGCTAATGTGTGAAAGAGCCGATGGAGTAAATCCGGTTACGGGTATGTCAACGCGAGATAGTTTGGGTTGTAGGTAAAGAACCTCAGCATTGAGCATAAATAAAGAGATATTTTACCGAATCTAAAGATTTAAATTTAAATGAGAATTTGCATATTTAACAATAAACATACTTAATAACAATAAAAGTAGTAACAGCACTGGGTGAATACTAAATGAGTAGAGAACAAAAGTTGTTAGCCAAGTGGCATTCTCTTCCACAAGACAAACAAGAAGAAGTTTTAGATTTTGTCAAATTTCTTCACTTGAAAAACTCTGTAAATAAAACTCCCTCGGGAGAACGTTTGTGGATCGCAAATGGCAATTATGATGCCTTCGGGGAACGGAGGAAACCTCTGCTTATCCTGGCTCCCCTAATTAAAATTGAGTGAGAATTGTCAAAAACCAGTTGCCTCTAATTACTGCTAGGAATTTCAATCAAAAACTCTGTTCCTTCTCCTGGCTTAGAAGAACATTTAATTTGACCATGATGTTTTTCAACTACTATTTGATAGCTGATAGACAATCCTAACCCTGTACCTTTACCTGGCCCTTTAGTAGTGAAAAAGGGATCAAATATATGCGATCGCACCTCTTCTGGAATTCCAAGACCATTATCAGCTATTCTAATTACAATCTGGTTATTAACAGCTTGTGTACTAATCCAGATACTTAAAGGTATTCTCGGACACCTTTGGGATAACTTTAAATACCTTTGTTGTATAGTTTGAAACTTTTCTTCTAATGCATCAATACTGTTACTCAGAAGATTCATAAACACTTGATTTAGTTGCGCGGGATAGCATTCAAGCAAAGGTAAAGTAGTATATTCTTTAACAATCTCAATAGCTGGGCGTTCATTATTGTTTTTGAGCCGATGCCCTAAAATCAGCAAAGTACTATCTAACCCGTCATGAATGTCTACTGCCTTCAATTCAGCCTCATCTGTACGAGAGAAGTTTCGCAATGATAAAACAATTTCACAGATACGCTCTGTTCCTACTTTCATTGAATCAAGGGTTTTAGGTAAATCTTCGATGATAAAGTCCAAATCATGATTGTCAATTTGTTCTTGGACAGATGGTAACAGAGAGGAGTTTTGACGGTAAAGGTTCACTGCATTCAGCAGTTCTTGAGTATATTCGTTTAAATGTATAAGATTGCCAAAAATAAAACTTACAGGATTGTTGATTTCATGAGCGACTCCAGCAAGTAGTTGTCCTAAACCTGCCATTTTTTCACCCTGAATTAACCTGGTCTGAGTTTGTTTTAATTCTTGCAGGGCTTGAGTCAGTTCTGAGGTTTGACGTTTGGTTTGTTCGAGTAATTCCGCTTGCTGAATCGCAATTCCAAATTGCACAGCTACTTGAGCTAGTAAATTGATTTCTTCCTCTTTCCAATAGCGCGGTTGCGAATTTTGGTAAGCAACCAATAATCCCCATAATTTTTCACCTTGTCGAATGGGAACAAAAGTTTCGTTGCGCGGCAGTTCATTATCATCATCTGTGCCCTCAAAGGTTTTTAGAATCATTGGTTGGGCTTGTGCAACAGGTTTCCAACCATCTTTAAAGGAATCTGCTACAAATTTACCGCTCCAATCTGCGTTAAAGCGGTAGATTGCAACTCGCTCGACTTCGAGCAATTCTCGCACTGCTTGAGTAGTGGTTCTAAAAATAGTTTTAATATCGAGTGACTGGCGGATTTTATCAATGGTTGCAGCCAGCAATTCTTGCCGTTCCATTGCTTTCTCGCGTTCAGTGGCTTCTGCTAACTGGACAACCTGCATTTGAACTTGCTTTAAATAAGAATCCTGTTTTAATGCGACTCCCAATTGCTCGGCTATTTGACTGGTAAATTCAATTTCAGAGGGTTGCCAGTGACGAAAAGTAGTGCATTGATGAATACACAGTAATCCCCAAAGTTCACCTTTTTTCAATAGAGGTGCGACCAAATTTGCCCGCACTTGAAATTTTTCTAGAATTTGGATGTAGCAACCTGGAAACTTTGCTTGATAAATATCAGCGATCGCATTTACTCGACCCTGTGCATAAAGGGATGCAAAGTTTTCACCGAAGCAATAATCATAAATTTTTTCTGCTATTACCGAGTTACACTCAGGTACAACATCCTCAGAAATAAATTCTCCTTCCCAATCTTTTTGTGGGTCAAACCGAAAGACTGCCACTCGGTCTGCTTGCAGCATTTTCCGCGCCTCGGTGACAGTAGTTTGGAAGATTGTATCTAAATCTAGGGACTCTCGGATTCGAGTAATCACGCTAGTTAATGTCTTTTGTTGCTCTGCTTGGTACTGAGCGTGTGCCAGCAATTTATAGTGTCGCAGTGCCACACCAATTTGTGTGCCGATTTTGGTTAGTGATTCCACTTCATAAGATTGCCACTGTCTAGGTGAGACATTTTGGTAAGCAGCAATGACTCCCCAAAGTTTGTCTCCTTGGAGAATAGGGGCAGTTGCAAAGGCTTTTGCCTGGAATTGCTCCAACAGGGTTACATGACAGTCTGTTAATCCAGCTTGGTAAATGTCATTGACTGTAAATGTCTCGTTGTCAACATAACGTCCGCCTTGTGTCTGTTGTAAATAAGTATCAAAAATTGTCGGCTGAATGCCAACTAAGGGAGTCCAACCTTCAGCAAATGATTCAGCAACAAAGTTACCGCTCCAATCGGCATTAAAGCTAAATATGGCAACTCGGTCAGCTTGCAACAGCTTGCGTATTTCTTGAGTTGTGGTTTTAAAGATGGTTTCAATATCAAGGGGTGAGCGAATTTTATCGACAATCTGAGCAATTACTTGGTCGCGTTGAGCCGCTTGAGCCAATTTTGCAGCTTGTAATTGCACTTCGTGAAGATGCTTTGCTTGTTGAATCGCAACCGTCAGATGGTCAGCAATTTGACGAATAAATTCAATTTCCGATTCTTTCCAGTTACGAGCCTCACTGCACTGATGAATGCAAAGTAATCCCCACAGTTCCTTCTGGCGCGATAAAGGGACAACGAGATTGGCCTTAACCTGAAATTTACTCAAAATTGCGGCATGGCAATCACTTAGTCCGGCATTGTAAATATCCGCTACTGCTTGGACTCGACCTTGTTGATAACTGGAAGCAAATTGTTCTCCAAAGCAATGGTCGTAAACTTTTACTTTTAACGCCGAAGTCCAACCAGGTGCAACATTTTCAGAAACAAATTCTCCTTCCCAGTCTTTTTCTAGGTCAAACTGGAAAACAGCTACACGGTCAGCATTTAGCAGTAGACGCACTTCTGTAGCGGTAGTTTGAAAAATCGTTTCTAAGTCAAGAGACTCCCGAATTCGCACAATTACACTCGCCAGAGCCTTTTGCTGATCTAGTTGCTCTTGAAGTTGAGCGCTTGACAAAAGAAGTTGATTTTCTGCGAAATTTGAATTGGGTTCCATTGCTCTGGATTTTGTTTATACAAGGGTTCCTATCCTAATACCAAACTTCATGAGTCCAAAATATGACAAACTGTAAAAATTTACAGTTTTCAACTATTTCCCAGAAGCTGGCTATTGTTATAGTTCCCCTTTCTCGATCTATCCTCGTAATGGGTTAAAAATAATTTTGGCTTGTATACAACAAAAGACATGAATAATTCAAGGTTTGTAGTCAGAGGTAGCCCTTACTAAGAGCTAATTCGATTAATTCCACATTGCGATCGCAGGCATCGCACTTAAAATGACTATAAACTAATGACTGATTTGCCAAAATTTACCTGACAGACTGCGGAATTTCAGGTTAAATGTTTTAAAGTATGCACTCTGTAAGAGTTGTCGGGTATTATTCGTGACACAACAAGACCAAAAACCCTCTCGTTCTTTCGCTGGAATTGCTGGCATTGTTGCCGCAGCCACATTAATTAGTAAAGTCTTCGGTTTAGTGCGGCAGCAAGCGATCGCTGCGGCTTTTGGTGTTGGTGCTGCTGCTACCGCCTATAGCTACGCCTATATAATCCCTGGCTTTCTATTGATCTTACTTGGTGGTGTAAATGGGCCATTACACAGTGCAGTTGTCAGCGTTTTAACCAAGCGGCGGCGAGAAGAAGCGGCTCCTTTAGTGGAAACCGTGACAACGCTGGTGGCTGGATCGCTGTTGGTGGTGACAGTGGCTCAAGTTTTATTTGCGGATGCGATCGTTGATATAGTCGGTCATGGTTTGGAAGAGACAACCAGAGCGATCGCCATTCAACAACTCCGCATTATGGCACCAATGGCTTTATTTGCCGGTTTAATTGGCATCGGCTTCGGTACTCTCAACGCAGCCAACCAATATTGGTTACTTTCCATTAGTCCTTTATTATCCAGTATTACCGTTGTTGCCGGCCTTGGTATCCTGGCGATGCAACTGGGCAAGGATATTATTAAGCCGGAGTACGCTTTAATCGGTGGAATGGTCTTAGCTTGGGGAACTTTAGCAGGAGCGGTTCTCCAGTGGTTAGTGCAGCTAATTGTCCAGTGGCGGTTAGGACTTGGCACATTACGCCTACGGTTTGATTTTAAATCTCCAGGCGTTCAAGAAGTTATCAAAATCATGACTCCGGCGACAGTTTCCTCTGGAATGATGCCAATTAATGTTGCCACTGACCTTTATTTTGCTAGTCCTATCCCTGGTGCGGCGGCAGGATTTAACTATGCGAATTTATTAGTTCAAACTCCATTAGGGATTATTTCAAATATCATTTTACTGCCCCTGTTACCGATATTTGCCAAACTTGCCGGCCCCGAAAATTGGCCAGATTTAAAATTACGCATTCGCCAAGGACTGCTACTCACTGCCTTCACCATGCTACCGCTAGGGGCGCTGATGGTGGCATTATCTGTACCCATTGTGCAGGTGGTATATGAACGCGGTGCTTTCAAACCAGAAGCCACAGAGCTAGTTTCATCCTTGCTAGTCGCTTATGGAATTGGGATGTTTGTCTATTTGGGACGTGATGTTTTGGTGCGGGTGTTCTACGCTTTAGGCGATGGACAGACACCTTTTCGCATCAGTATTTTTAACATCTTGCTCAACATCATATTAGATTGGTTTTTCGTTAAACCTTTTGGCGCTCCCGGTTTGGTGTTAGCAACAGTGGGTGTAAATTGTAGCTCAATGTTAATGCTGTTGTGGTTGCTCGATCGCAAACTCAATGGTTTACCTTGGCGTGAGTGGGGTTTGCCGATTTTGGGTTTGGCTGCTGGGAGCGTGGTAGCTGGGGTAGCAAGCTATGGGACATTGGTTGGTTCTCAACAATTGCTAGGTAAAACAGGTTTACTGATTGTGGTGTTGCAATTGTGTCTATCTGGCTTTGTGGGGATTGCGGTGTTTGCTGCGATCGCTTCCTGGATGAGAATACCAGAGGTGAATAGTTTTATATCTCGTCTACGTCAACGCTTTTTGAAGAAATAACTGTTATTTAAATATTTCAGTTAGTACACCCAAGTGGGTGAGAAAGAATTCAGCCACTTGGGTGAACCAGGTGTGCGAGGTTACATTTTGTAAAAAAAGAGATTCTAGTACTAGAGAACATTGATTTTACCTAACTCTAGTGAGAAGAATTCTATGAAACTTACAAAATTAGCTGCCTCTGCACTTGCTGTTGCTTCCATTGTCCTCTCGGCAGGAATTGCTTCTGCTCAAACAGCCCGTACAAACGGTAATTATATTGGTGCTGGTGTTGCTGTTGGTGCAACCAGTGGCGGACAAGGAAACGACGAAGCACAAATTGGCGGTAATATTCAAGGACGTTATGCCGTTCCCAATGCACCTGTTTCACTGCGGGGTTCTGTGCTGTATGGTGGTGATGCTGCTGCAATTATGCCCATCGTGACTTACGATGCGCCGATCGCCAGAAACACTAACGTTTACTTCGGTGGTGGTTATTCTTTTGTAACTGACGAAGGTCAAAAAACCCCATTGGGCAATCAGAATGCACCTGTAGTCACCCTTGGTATTGAATCAGAAGTTAGCAATAATGTCATTGCTTATGGCGATACTAAATGGGGTATTGATGCCTACAGAAATAGTGATGCTGATGCTGTCAGCTTCCAAGCTGGATTAGGTTATCGCTTCTAGTAATTACGAGCTAGGAGACAGCTTATTCGCAAGCTAAAGGAATGATGTTTACCAGCCGTAATAGTAGTTTGATCTGTCATATCTGAGTATGGATACTCAGATATGACAAATTTTTTAATCATTTTTATTTATGATTTTGATAACCAATTATATTGGCTATTACCAATAGTTTCTCTTAAAGTAAAATGGCCGATTTTAAATATACATAAAATATATTACTCATGGAAAACATTAATCTCATTCCAGAAATAGTGGGTGAAACAACTGATGTAGAATCTTGGCTAATTCGGGCTGGGCTAAGATTTTCAGACTTAGGTAACGATACCGCCAGTATTGCAATCCGTAAGCAATGGCGAGAATATCAAGCCGCAGTTCAAAGATGCTGTGCAGTCCTACACCAACCACCTTCACGTGTTCAATTAAGCGGCCACTATACCAACCTGAGAATACCTGGGGGTGCATCAACCAATTGTGCGATTCCTCATACCGATTCTATGTGAGGCTGCACTTTCAACCCGATGCGGATTTATCCTTCCCAAAGCAACAATTTTAACAACTTGATGATGGTTATTCAGAATTCAGACTTCTGAATTCTGAATCCTTCTTATTAATAACTTTGTTGTACACCGTTTACTACTGGTTTAACTTCAGAAAATGGATCGGTGCCGCCACCCCAGTTAAAATCACTAATTCGGATGCTAAAGCCGCCTAATTCCAACACTGGATTGTAACGCAAGGTGATGCCATAGGTGCGACGGCTATATTCTAAAATGTAGTCAGTACTGGTTTCTCTACCAGTATCCAAGTTAACAGATGTTTGAAAGCCTAAGCGAAAAGGGCCGTAGATTTGCTGTGATATCCCAGCAGTCAAAACTTTGTTATCAACGGAGCGATCGAACAAAAAGGGTGATAATCCGTTATTTAAGCCTTGAGAGAAACTAATATTAAACGCGGTATAGTCGAAAAAAGGGCGAGAAAAATGACCAACTTGTCCTTGTAAACCAATTCTCGCAGTTAGGGTGCTTTGGTTATCACCATTGGTGTAATAACTCGTAGTGCCGGTAAGCCCACCGATCGCTTGCAAGTAAGGAACTACAGGGTTAGCCGTGTATCGTAATCCCTCAGTGGCAGTGGGTGGTAATGGTTTTCCCTGCCACAATAACACCCCAGTACTGAGGTCAGCACTAGCTTGGAAACGACCTAGTGAAATGCGATCGTTTTCCCGTATGGGTTCTAGTAAGTCTTGGCGATCGGTATTGGCATCGATATACTGAGCGCTTCCCTGATAGGTGAGGTTGATGCCACTTTTTCCTAAAGGAATCACAGGAGAGGTAATAATGCCCCCAAAACTGCTCTGGACAGTTTGAAAGCCGAGAGTACCGTTGTAGAGGCGATCGCGGTAATTATATTGCACATTCAAGAGATGGGGAAGGGAAGTGCCTATTGTCTGACGCAATCCCAAATTCACCCGCAAATTATCTTCCACCTTGTCAAAGTCAAAACTGGTTAACTCCCCAGTTCCCTCAATTACTGCTCGTGGACTCAAAACAGAATTTACCTTTGTCTTGACAGCAAACAGTGAGCCTAAGTTACCTATACCTTCTTGCACACCTCTCTGTACTAGTAACTGAGGCGTAATTGTCCAGCTTGTCTTCTCTGTATCGATCACTGGAAAGCCACGCTCAATATACAAACCACCCCGCTTATCTCCATCATAGCCGGGAGAAACTATTGCAGGTGTAACGTCCCGCTCTCGGCGGTCAATCTTCTGCTGATTCACCGGAATTGGTAAGGAGATTCTTTGATCCAATACCAAACGCTGTCGCTGTGTTCTAATGCGGTCTACCAAGGGTGTTTCTCGTGTCAGAGTTACTGTATCTGCGCGTAACTCTAGTTCTGGAGGCGAAAAAGGATCGTTGGTGATGCGGACATCCCTTGCTTGCCAGCCTTGCGGATAGAAGTCAATGTGTTCAGCTTCAAATCTGAGCCGATTGACTACACCTCCTGTTTTCGGGGGTGAGAGGTTGCTAGCATCAGCCTGACCCCCGACTGTAAAATCAATTCCTCCAGGGCTGCTTACACCAGAAACGGGCTGATTGGCTCTAATGCGATCGCTAGGCGGACGTTTTGTTACTCCACCAGCAGTTGCATCTATGGGTGAGAAAGCAAAATCTGTTTGTGCTGAGGGCACATAAATTTCTCCTCTACCATTTAAGAGTTCTCCATTATCTTGAACAAAGTTATAGGTAAAGCGTTGTCCACGAAGTATTTGATCGCCCCTGGTTAAAGTTACGTTGCCTTCCCCCGCAGCAATTAAGTTGTCTAAATTAACTTGTAAGCGATCGGCATCCACCACCGCCCCATCAAATCGCACAACTACATTTCCAACAGCTGTAATAATTCGCCGTTGCTCATCGTACTCTTGCCGATCTGAAGTGACTTCTACAATTCTCGGTTGGGCTGGCGGTTTGCTAGCTGGTGCTTGTGGCTGATTGGTGGTATTTACTGGTGGTGTAGATGTTGGCGCTTGAGTTTGTTGTTGGACTTGGGAACTGAATTCTACAGTGATGGGCGTTGGGAGTTGCTTTGTCGGGTTACGAGACTGGAATTTTATAAAATTTTGTACTGATTGAGAACTTGGTGCAAGATCGGCAGCAGATAGAGAGATATTGTCTCTTTGTGAAGACTGTGGCGCAGTAATGTCACTTAGCTGTTTTTGCTGGCCTAACTTCTTAGCTAAAATTTCCGCCTTGGATTCGACTAACTTATTGCTGGTTGTAACCCTTGGGACAACTGGAATAGAAGGTGGAGATTGGGCGACAAGGAGACTTGGAGAGACCCTATAGTTAAAGTCCAAAAAGGTTTGTTTTTCCCTAGCAATAGAATTGGGATTTAGCGTAGACGCAAAGTGGCTTGTCGTTAGACCTCGCTCACCGAGTTTTTGAGAAGATTCAGGTTTTGTATTTAAGGAAGGCTTCGCTCCAACTTTTTTTGGCAATGCAGTGGCTTCTGTTTGCGTCTCCCGTTTGCGTAACGCCGCTCTTAGGAGAAGCTCTGAGCGGCGGCGTTCGACGCTCGGATGACCATTAGAGCTTTTAATATCCTGCGTTGGATAACCAACCATCAGCGATTTCCCAAAAAGTGCAGCACTTCCAGAGTCGGTAATGGGGGAAATCTCTGGTGGGAAAGTTTCTGGTGGATGGGGTACAGAGGAAGTTTCGTCAACTACTGAGCCATCCTGAGTTGAGTTGATGGGAGTTGGCAATGGCGAATTACTTTTGGTGTCACCCGCAATCGACAACTCAGGCAAATCCTTGGACTGCTTGGATTTGTCTGTCTTTTCCTGCATTCCAGTTTCTACAACTGAAAGAAACTTTGTATGACTAGCAGATGAGGTGGGATTTACAGGTTGTAAAGATTCGAGGATAGGAGGCGGATTGGGTGGCAGAACTGGATGAAGCATATTTGAGCAAAATCGGGCTAACAAACAGCCAAATGACGGACGGAAGGATAAACTATACATTCTGCCTTCCGACTGTCGCCTTCTGCTACCTACAGCAAGCTACCTGGAGGAAGAAACTTACTAAATTTCGCTTAGTAAGTTTCTGTGGCGTTTAGTATTTTCCGCCTTCCAAAGTCGCGGATGATTTATCGCCCTTTTACTCTAAGTCCCGACGGCCGGGGTTACGAGCAGGATCGTTCGACAAAAATCCGAAGATGAAGATAGTTACGAAGAAGGCAACAACAATATAAACAGCGATTTTTAAAGTCAGCATAGAAATATCTCCAACGGGTAAAACAAAGAAAGCTTTTCTTTGAGGATCTGCCATGCAGAAAAGATAGCTACTTTATATTACCCAAATCTCGTCCCTTTTTTAGAGGACTGTGGGGACATGGGACTGGGCACTTAGAGACTAGCGACTAGTAAGTACCTACTCTACAGTTATTGAGAATGGTGCAAAATGCCAGTTGTCTGACTTTTAGATGCCCTTAAAAATAACTCAGAAACTGCTTACTCCAGTTTGTGACGTTAACTGACAACAAAAGTTTCTTCCCAAAGCCAACATATTAAAGGTTATGGGAAATAGTTACCACAATACGGTTCAGTTAAAGGGGAAAGGGAAAAGGGGAAAGGTTTTGAATACATCCTTTATCCTTTACCCACGCCCCTTATCCCCATAGGGTACCCCACCTTCGCCATTCCCCAGACCACAAGGAAAGTAAATAAATGCTTATCCGAACCGTATTGATAGTTACCATGCCCCCTGTCCCATGCCCTATTTCTCAGTTTGAACTTTTGCTAGGTCTTTACTAATTCGGTTTTTGACTACTCGTGCAGGTATACCTACAGCAACGGAGAAAGGAGGAATATCTTTATTGACAACTGCTCCTGCACCAATAACACTACCTTTGCCGATGGTAACGCCATCTAATACCGTTACTCCATGACCTAGCCAACAGTCATCTTCAATCACAATTCCCTTGCGAGTAACACCTTGGTATTTAATTAGCTCCATCGGATCGGCAAAATTATGATTATTGGCATATATCCCGGAGTGGGCAGCAATCATGCAGTGTTTGCCAATTTTAATGTCTCCTGGCCCCTCAATACACACGTTGGGAGCAATGAAGGTGTCTTCATCAATATGTATACACGTATCTTTCAAACACCCTATATCAACGTTACGCTCAATAGCTACTCTATTGCCTAGATGAATTTTATTATTTTTGTGTCCTCTAGCATCCATCCGTACACCCTTGAAAATATAGACTCCACTGCCTATCTCAATACAAGAAGTACCGTTAAATTCAACACCATTTTGAATATAAATTGGGCTGCCTATTTGGGCAAAAATACTCCCATATCCTAAACTACGCAACTTTGGCCCCAGAAGAAGTGCAGGAAGATCCCCTAACACAGTAGTTACTACAAGTTCTTGCACACGCTGCAATTTTGAAAAATATTGCTCGTTAGGCATGGCTACATATCTCTTCAATTAATTGGTGTTGACAGTATTGAAAGTGTTTTGCCTGTATCCTAATCTTCTGCCATACCAAGAAATATTGTATTTCTTAATATATTAAACTTTGTTGGCAGTATTACCGAAATTTACCCATATTTTTAGATGGTTTTCCAAAATTTGGAAAACCTCCAGTCTGGCTTTAACTATGTGAGCAACTCTTGAAATTAGGTGTGTTAGAATTACCCACTTGATATGCACAATTACCTTGGATCTATAGAAGCTTTTGTATCAGTCAAGGCATGTAAAAACGTGCTTCTTTTTCACCAGAGCAATTAACAAAAAATCTTAGTGCATTGCAGGGTCAAACCCCAGACTCTGAAATTATCTGATAAGTAAATTGGTTGGTTTAGATAGGATACTGCTTTGGTTCTCTGGCAAATTTGCAAAGCTTGTTACGTAACTAGGGATTGAGTTGTTTGCCTTGAGGCTACTTCCTATCAGGCGATTTTAATCTTTTGAAACAGCTCAGTTCCACAAGCTATATTGCAACAAAAAATACATTTAACTAGACTATATTCAAAAATTTAGATAAAATTTCTGCCTAGCATAACAATGTAATTATTGTTGGGTCTAATTGGGTATTATTGCCCAAAAAAACCCAATTAGGGTGGATTATCCCCTACGTCAGCCATCACATTGAAGTTGACCATCGGTGCAAACAAGTAAGCGCTTCCCCGACTGCTATGACGGCTTTCTTGCAACGAATTTCTAGAGTATGCTGCTCCAATCATGTTGCACACGGATGATTTATAAACTAGCAAATTCATGCTTGTAATTACATGAATCGTTTTTAATAACAGTTGCTTTTAACAATAACACATTTTATTTTTAGTGGAACACTCTTAATTAATAAGTTGATTGGTGATGAAAATATTGTAAATTAGCTAACTTTTTTGATGGAGCGATGCCTACGGCGGGCAAAGCCTACGCTACTCTTAAATAATTTTATACACTTAGATAAAATTCCTGGAGGACGGTAATTTTAAAAATGATCGCGGATGTTAATTGTCTTTTTGTCTATATTTCTACCTTTGCTTGTCCAAGTAATTTTATAATTGGGCGTTAAACTCAGAATGATATCTACTATACTGATGACACCCTCTTCGTTCAAAAGTTCAAAATTTTCTTCTTCCTTATTACTTATATCTAAAAATTTGTAAATCACCCATTCGGGTGAGCCAAGCGGGTGATGCGTGCTTGGTGTTACTCATTATAAATTTTATTGTAAAGAAAGCTAAAATTTAGCTTAGTTTCCAGGAGAAGTCCACAAAACAACATCAAATTGACCACATTGAGGTATCGGTTTTAACTCACACACTTGGTTCAAATTATGGCTTTAATTAAAGAAATTGCCCAAGAAGCTCTAAATAGCGGCTATCTGAGTGTTGTAGCCGAAGAACAATTGCGATCGCAACTTCAAAGTAATTATGACTCAGAAGACCTAGATGCCTGGATCATTTTACAGCGAGCTATTGTAGCGGGTGATGTAAAACAAGAGTCGCGCCGAAAAAAAGCTTCTCTTTCTCCTAAAGCCAAGGACGCTTCATCAAGTATCAAACTTGCTTATCAAATGGCAGCGGAGATTGCTTATGCAGCTGCTGTAGCTTTATCAATGACAAAAAATACCAAAGACCAACCTTCACTAGGTTCATAAAATAACACGCTAAGAAGTTATTTTCCTGATTTAGTATCCAAAATTTATACCAAGTAGTTTACGACGCTTTCCCTAGTTAACTCCTTGGTATTATTTTTACGCATTCCTTTTTTAAGTGATGTCTACATGGGTTACTTTGTATCACATCTTCTCAAACTAATCCCTAACCGAAGAATCATAGCTGCTTATTTCCCAGCGCAATTTTATTAAAAAATAATTAAAAATTTAACCTTTGTGGAAACAGCTATAAGGAAATTTCACCCTCAGCCAAGACAGTAGAACTGATCCCCGGAAGCAATACTAAAATAAATATAAATTATTTATTCAAAACTAGATTTTTTTAAGTGATACATACCACTCAATGATTAAATCTTAATATACCAAGTATATGGCTGAGAGTAACGCATAGAATTAGAAACACCTTGGTGTAAACTTTAGCAACGATGTTAAAAAGAATTCTCAATGCTTAACAAAGTCATCGCTTCTTCACAAACTACAGTATAAAGAATTGGCAACATTGGTAAAGACAGTAAACAATAACCATAACTAAACTTGGAGTTTTGCCAACCTATGCAGCCAATTCGTACATTTAACGTATCCCCTTCACTACCACCGCGACTCGAACCACTGCGGCGGTTAGCATATAACTTGCACTGGGATTGGAATGTTGAGAGCAAAGATTTATTTCGTCGCTTAGACTCTGACCTATGGGAGTCTAGCCATCACAATCCAGTGTTGATGCTCGGTACTATCTCGCAATCGCGGCTTTTGGAAGTTGTCGAAGATGAAGGCTTTCTAGCGCAAATGGATCGAGCTGACCGTCAGTTAGACGATTATTTGCAAGAACGCACTTGGTATCAAAAACAACGGGAAGACAAACCAAAAGAATGCTACGCCTATTTTTCGGCGGAATTTGGACTTGTTGATTGTTTACCCGTGTATTCTGGCGGCTTAGGCGTTCTGGCTGGGGATCACCTCAAATCTGCTAGTGACTTGGGGCTACCGCTTGTCGGTGTAGGTTTGCTGTATCAGCAAGGCTACTTTGCCCAGTATCTGAATGCTGATGGCTGGCAGCAAGAACGCTACTTGCTCAATGATTTTTATAATATGCCCTTGCATCTAGAGCGTAATGCCGATGGTTCAGAGCTACGGATTGCGGTAGATTATCCAGGACGCAAGGTATACGCTAGAGTTTGGCGCGTACAGGTGGGAACTGTTCCCTTGTATCTGCTTGACACCAATATTGAACCCAACAACACTTACGACCACGACATTACAGATCAGCTGTATGGTGGCGACATCGATATGCGTATCCACCAGGAAATCATGCTGGGGATCGGTGGTGTGCAAATGCTCAAAGCTTTGGGGCTGAAAGTCACCGCTTACCACATGAATGAAGGCCACGCCGCCTTCTCTGCCCTAGAACGCATCCGCTTGCTGATTCAGGAAGAAGGGCTGAGTTATGCCCAAGCTAAACAGGTGGTGGCTTCCAGTAATATCTTTACTACTCACACGCCAGTACCAGCAGGGATTGACTTATTCGCTCCCGACAAAATGCTGCACTACTTGGGGTACTATGCAGAGATATTTGGGTTGCCCAAAGAGCAATTTTTAGGACTGGGGCGCGAGAATACAGGTGATTTATCTGGGCCTTTCAGTATGGCGGTGCTGGCTTTGAAAATGGCAACATTTTCTAACGGTGTTGCACAACTCCACGGGGTAGTGTCGCGGCAAATGTTCCAGGGCTTGTGGCAGAAAGTACCAGTAGAAGAAGTGCCGATCGCAGCAATTACTAATGGTGTCCATGCTCGGAGTTGTGTGGCGAAATCGACTCAAGAGTTATACGATCGCTACCTCGGCCCAAATTGGTCATCAGCACCACCAGATAGCCCATTGTGGGAGCGGATGGACGCTATACCCGATGAAGAATTGTGGCGCAATCACGAACGCTGCCGCTTAGATATGATTTTGTATGTGCGGGAGCATTTGGTCAAGCATTTAACCGATCGCGGCGCTTCTGCTTCCGAAATTACCCAAGCCCAAGAAGTTTTAGATCCTTACGCTTTCACTATTGGCTTTGCCCGTCGCTTTGCCACCTACAAACGGGCTACCCTCTGGATGCGCGATCTGGATCGGATTAAGCGGCTTCTGCTAGCTAACAAAGACCGGAAAGTGCAATTTGTGATTGCTGGTAAGGCACATCCCAAGGATATTCCCGGTAAAGAACTCATCCGCGAGATCAATCACTTTATCCGCGAACAACATTT
Organism: Nostoc punctiforme PCC 73102; assembly: GCF_000020025.1. Taxonomy (GTDB): domain Bacteria; phylum Cyanobacteriota; class Cyanobacteriia; order Cyanobacteriales; family Nostocaceae; genus Nostoc; species Nostoc punctiforme. The sequence goes on from NC_010628.1 coordinate 6,343,046, forward strand.
AGAAAAACAGGTAGTGTTTGTTCCCAATTACGACATTCACATATCCCGGTTGATGGTTGCGGGTTGCGATATCTGGTTAAATACACCGCGTCGTCCACGGGAAGCCTCTGGTACTAGCGGGATGAAAGCGGCAATGAATGGATTGCCAAATTTAAGTGTACTAGACGGTTGGTGGGATGAAGCTGATTACGTCCGCACGGGCTGGGCGATTGGACATGGAGAGAATTACGACGATCCTAACTATCAGGATGAAGTAGAAGCAAATGCTCTCTACGAGTTATTAGAGAAGGATGTTGTACCACTATTTTACGATCACCGAGATACTGATGGCTTGCCCCGTCCGTGGGTTGCCAAAATGAAGGATGCAATTCGGTTGAATTGTCCTTTCTTTAACACAGCGCGGATGGTAGGAGAGTATGCACAAAGAGCTTATTTCCCGGCTAGCGATCGCTATCATACCCTGACTGTTGATAACTATGCCCCAGCCAAAGAACTAGCCGCTTGGAAAGAAAAACTGGGCGAACACTGGTTTAACATCAGAATCAAAGATGTTGATGTATCGGCAGCTTCAGACATTGAAGTTAACCAAACTGTTGCTGTCAAAGCCAAAGTTGACTTAGCAACCTTGACCAATGATGATGTGCAGGTGGAGTTATATCAAGGTGCGATCGATGCCAATGGCGAGATTGTCAACGCTGTAACAGTGGTGATGGATTACCAAGGTGAGGATTCACAGCAATTGAGTATTTACACTGGTAATATCACTTATACCGCTTCTGGTTTGCAAGGTTTGTCTTTACGTGTATTGCCGAAAAATCAAAATCTGGCTAATGCTTATGAACCAAGGTTGATTGCTTGGGCAGAGTAATAGTGGTGAGTAGTTATTAAATACTCAAGATTAGGCGTTGCTAAATTAAGTTTAGCAACGCCTTTTATTATGCGATGCAGTTATGCCCAAAAGTAATTATTGCTAGAATTACGAGCAATTATAACGGAAATGCAATTTGACTTTTGCGATTGCGATCGCAAAAGTCAGCTTCTTAGGCTTCGCTCGATCCGCGCTTTGGAGCCAGAAGTACTGATGTCTGCGATCGCAGATTTGTTAGTTTACAAACGTAATACCAATCTGTAATAGCTTTCGGCAAAATTTACGATCGAAAGATTAATGTTACATAAACAAAACATTTTTACGTAAATTTGTTGGCAAATAATGTGAAGAATATGCAAAGATAAGTCTTTAAGAAAAAATATTTAAGTAAATAGAGTAGTATATGGTCAGTATTGGGTTATTTAGATGTTCTCTATTTTCAAGGTAAACATCTACGCAGAATCGCTTACAAGGAGGGTATAAAAATCTCTTTGCCAATCGAAAATTGAATATTTTCTATTCTAGTAGGACTTAGACGCTGGCAAGAAACCAAATACCAAGTATGAATTTTAGGCATTCAATTGTCAGATTTTTTAATTATCCTTGTTCGCTAATTTTTATTGAACAAGAATAATTAATTTAGCCTGAAATGACCGATTATTCTGAATACACACGCTCATTAGTTTGTACAGCACTTAAGGCTTAGATAGGTTTTAAATAGATTAGGTAGTGTTAAACAAAAGCCATTCTTTGGATAAATCTTTAAGAAACATTAGTGTTACTTAAGGGGCAAATATAAGCATGGCAAAAACTTGAAATTCCTGTAAATTTTTATACCCAAAAATAGCAATCAACTCCATGTTGAGAACTGAAGTTACTGAAAAGCTAGATTTAGGTAGTAAAAGTTATGGCAAATATCATTGGAACCAAAGGTAATGATACCTTAGTAGGTCTTTATGGCCCGGACACAATTAAGGGTCTTGCAGGCAACGATACCATCAAAGGTAACGGCGGCAACGACACTCTAACTGGTGGCGGTTGCAATGATGAATTTGTTTATCTCTACAGTACCAATGATATCATCACCGATTTTGGTGGCATAGGTAAAGGAACAAACCCTACAGCAGGAGTCATTGCCGAAGTTGACACTCTGATATTCCAAGGTGATGGCTTGACTGCTCGAAATTTGCAGCTGACCCAAAATGGCAACAATCTGGAAATCACCTTTGAAGAGCATGATAGTCCCAAAGTCATCCTGCAAAACTTTGCCTTGGAAAACCTGGATAACCTGAGCAAATCTACTGGAGCCACTGTAGACTTGGGCAATATCCTGTTTGATGGGCAAACAAGCATCACGGATAGCTTTGATGTTTTCAATGCCAACTCCACTCAAAGTACTATCTTCAATAAGAATACAGTCACGTTCCTTAATGACCTGAACAATAATGTTAACGGCTTTGATAACTCAGATGATGTGATTAATGGTCAAGGGGGTGATGACAAAATCGATGGCTTGAGTGGCAATGACATGCTCAGAGGTGGTGCCGGGAATGACACTCTCATTGGTGGTGCCGGGAATGACACTCTCATTGGCGGTCAGGGCAATAACCTGCTTTATGGTGGCGATGGAAATAATTATCTCTCCGTTTCTGGTGACTACAGCCCGCTCCGAGGAGGCTCATTTTTATTTGGCAATCCTACCTCTGGCAATAGCATCCTCAATGGTGGTGTTAGTGACGATACCTTGGATGCTAGTTATTCAACAGGCAATAATGGCTAGCTACAAGAATATTGAACGATTAGATATCACAGGTACAGTCTACGATGACAATATTGTAGGGAACAGTGGGAACGATACCCTCTCCGGCGGCGATGCTGGCAATGATACGATCGATGGGGGTAAGGGTGACGATTTGTTGTTCGTAAATTATGCCAGTGATTCTTCTGGAATCACTTCGACTTTTAATACTACTACTAACACTGGGTCAATTAAAGCAGGTATCAATAGACTTGTCGGGAAATAAGAGAGAATAGACAGCAGTGGTAGGGAAGAATGATGCTGAATATTGAAGGTGCGCTGAAGCAAGACCGACTGTTGAGGGCATTAACTGGGTTGAACCGGAAAGCATTTGATGCCCTTTTGCCCACGTTTACCACGATGTACCTAGATACTCAACAGGCCAAGCCTCGTCAACGTGGCCTGGGTGGAGGACGCAAAGCCCGCTTACTTACAGCCCAAGACAAATTGTTTTTCATCCTTTTCTATTTCAAATGTTATCCGACCTTCGATGTGGCGGGACTGCTCTTTGATATGCATCGCTCCCAGGCACATGAGTGGATGCATCGATTGCAGCCAATATTAGAAGCGGCTTTGGGACAGAAGATGGCGCTGCCGGAACGCCATCTCGAAAGCATTGAAGCATTTTTGTCACGCTTTCCAGGAGTGCAACGAGTGATGATTGATGGGACAGAACGCCCAATTGCGCGACCTCAAGAAAGAGAACAACAACAACAGAATTACTCCGGTAAAAAGAAACGTCATACGCGTAAACACTTGGCGGCAGTTGATGAAACCAAACGGGTCTTGATCTTAAGCAAAGCACGAGAAGGCAAACTGCATGACAAACGTTTTCATGACGAAGATGACATTGCAGGTAGTGTGCCTGATGAAATTCCGATTGAAGTAGACTCGGGCTTTCAGGGATTACAGAAGCAGTATGACAATCTCCATCTTCCTCACAAAAAGCCCAAAGGGGGCAAGTTAAGTGACCTTCAAAAAACGGAGAATCGTCAATTGAGTCAATCCCGTGTAGTTTGCGAAAATGCCTTTGCTGGTGTGAAGCGCTACAACGCCGCCAGTGTCATTTATCGTAATCGGATTGAAAACTTTGATGACCATTTGATGCTGACCGCAGCAGGATTATGGAACTTCTACTTGATGGCTGCTTAAGAGAATCCCAATTACAAGACCAGCATTGCCTCACTTATCTTTTATTTCCCGACAACTCTAATAGTCTTAGCTACAAGAGTGTTAGCTACAAGAATATCGAACGCTTAAATATCTTAGGTACTTATGGCAATGACAACATTGTGGGGAGTAATAGCAACGATACGCTCTCTGGGGGCGGTGGCAATGACATCCTGGCAGGTGGGAATGGCACTGATACTTTTGTTTTCGATAGTTACAACCAAGGTGTTGATACTATTTATGACTTCAACGCTACTAATGAATTGATTCAGCTATCGTTTTATGGGTTTGGAAGTCGCTTATCAATAGGTTCACTTTCAGCAAGTCAGTTTACAGTCGGAACATCTGCAACCACTAGTGAAGAACGATTTATTTACAACAGCGCTACAGGTGCATTGTTCTTTGACCAAGATGGCAGTGCATCTGGGTTTACTCAGGTACAATTTGCACAGCTATCTGCTGGATTGTCACTAACCAACAACAATTTTGTCGTTGTTTAATCTTTATTAGCGCTCTGCCATTACTAGGCGTTACGGTTTGCGAAATGCTATTTTTAGCATCTCGCATTCCATTGCTCAATATAAGTCGTTTTGGTAAGCGATCGCAATTTTTGTACACAAAACCTTTGCTGCTTAAATTCTTTGAGGGATGATAATGTAGCCTGTGGTGCGATCGCCTAGAACTAAGTTACGTTCTTCTCCCCAATACCACCAGTATGCAGCAACATAAGCGCAAACTAGGCTATCTAGTTTATCTTCGGTTGCTTTGAGGTCTGCGCCTGTGGTGGGGATTTCAAGAAGGAATGAACCGCAGAGGCGCAGGGAACGCAGAGGGGGAGAAAAGGAGGGGAGGATATCGAGAAGATAATTTTGGAGTTTGATTAATTCTAGGCGGCGATCGCTGAGTCGTCCTTTTTTGTATTTGAGGATGCGTTCTAAGTTGAATAGGTTAACGATTGCTGGGTGGGGGAAGACTTCTATTTGATATCGGCTGAGTTTTTGCGGTTCAATCGTGGGTGCGTGGGCAAAACCGCGTGATTCTAACTCTAAACCAAAGTTGATGGTGCGATCGGCGAAGGGTAAGTTTTGATTAGCTGGATAGCATCCCGCATGATATTTGCCAAAGTACTTGTGGCTGAGTTTGTCGGGGAGGCGACTCCCGGTAGGATTAGGTATGAGGGTAGGTGCATCTACGGCGATGATGGCTGGTTCGTCTGGTTGGACGCTGCGATCGATCCAGGTGAAGATGTCTGCAATAGCTTCTTTACGGTCTAAATCGAGTAATTGCAGTTGTCCATCTATCCATTCTAAACAGCATAGTCCGCTTGGTTGCGATCGCCAGCCTAAATCAATGCCAATAAATTTCATTGTCATAACATGAATTTGCGATTATTTTCGCATTTTCAGGCTACCATTTACCTAAATTTACTTGCGAAAAATTGTGAGAAATAATCTTATAATCTTGAATAGCTTGTCTTAATTTATTTTATCTGGCAATAAATTAATCAAGATTATTCCAATGAAAATCTTATTTTTACATCCAAATTTTCCTTCACAATTTCGCAATCTAGCGACAGTTTTAGGTAAAGATCCTAATTGCAAAGTCGTCTTTGGAACAAATCGTCGTGAAGGCGAAATACCTGGCGTTTTTAAAGCTATTTACACTCCTTCTCGGGAAGCTGCTCCCCAAACCCACCATTACGTTCGCAACCTAGAAAATGCTGTTATCACCGCGCAAGCTGTGTATCGCGTGTCGGAAAAACTAAAGGCTGAAGGTTTCGTTCCAGATATAGTTTATGGTCATTCTGGTTGGGGGCCGACTTTATTTATGAAAGATGTTTTTCCCAAAGCAGAATTATTGTGTTATTTCGAGTGGTTTTATCACGCTCACGGTTCGGATGCAGATTTTGATCCCAATGAACCGCTGAATGCTGATGATGAATGCCGCATCCGCGTAAAAAATGCACCGATTTTGACTGATTTATATAGCTGCGATCGCGGTCTTTCTCCCACTAATTGGCAGCGTCACCAGTTTCCCAAAGAATATCATAGCAAAATCACTGTACTTCATGATGGTATTGATACCAATTATTTTGTTCCCAAGCCAGACGCAAAGTTAGTTTTACCAAGAATAAATCTTGACCTTTCCTATGTCGAAGAGTTGGTAACTTATGTGGGACGGGGAATGGAACCTTATAGAGGATTTCCACAGTTTATGGAAACGGTGGCACTAATTCAACAGCGAAGACCTAAGTGTCATGTAGTAGTTGTGGGAGAAGATAGGGTGGCTTATGGGAAGAATCTCCCCGATGGTCAGACTTATAAACAATTAATGCTAGAAAAATTAAAATCATCTTTAGATTTATCAAGGCTGCACTTTACAGATAGACTACCTTACAATGAGTATCTTCAGGTTTTACAAGCTTCTTCTGCTCATATTTATTTAACCCGTCCTTTTGTTTTATCCTGGTCAATGTTAGAAGTAATGGCAGCAGGATGTTTACTAATAGCTTCTAAGACTCCGCCAGTATTGGAAGTGATAAAGGATGGGGTAAATGGACTGCTAGTAGATTTCTTTTCTCCCCAGGATATTGCTAATCGGGTTGAAGAGGCGCTGAATCATCCTCAAGAGATGAAAAAAATTCGTGCGAATGCGCGAGAGACAATTCTGAAGCATTATGATTTAGCCAAGCTGTTACCACAGCATTTGCAATGGATGTTTGCTGGAAAAAATGCTAATAGTTTGAAAAAGCCCTCGATTTCTAAAGGATTTGGTAAAAGTCATTAGTCATTGGTCATTAGCCTTTTGCATAAATATTTTTTGCCTCAAGCAAAGGTGCAAATAGAAGCCTGAAAAGAACGACTTTTGTAAGAAGGATAATTAATTATTAGCTATCGATTAATACATAATAGCAAATGAGAAATGACAAATGACAGATATTTAAAATGCGAATTATTTTTACCATTGCCCATTTTTTTAAACCTAGCGGTGACGGTCGTCATGCTTCCCAACGCAAAGACCCACAACCCCGCTTGCAGGCGTTAACTAAAAGCCTTACTGCCTTACACGAATTATTTGGCAAATCTCAAAGTATCATCAATATTGCTCAACGAATAGCTTTCCCTGCGAATCAACCCCAGTCGCACGAACTAGATATTGTTATTTGCACAACCCAAGATAATCATATTCTGAATCAGCTTTCCTTACCATCCCATTTATATAAGCATCATTCTACTAATGTAGAACCTCTGCTTTTGGGGTTTGAATGCCAAGCTGTTCTGCAAAGTTGTCTTGGTAAGTATGATTACTATTGCTTCCTTGAAGATGACCTAATTATCTATGACCCTTGGTTTTTTATAAAATTAAATTGGTTTACCCAACAAGCGGGTGACTTAAACTTGCTCCAGCCAAATCGTTATGAAGTTTCCCCCCACGGTTTGGTTCATAAAGCTTACATTGATGGAGATTTGGCTTTACGAGTAACTGCTCCCTTTCAAAATGTACAGGAGCAACAGGAACTCAAGGGTACAATCATGAATGCACCAATTACCTTTCGTCGTGCCCTCAATCCTCACGCAGGCTGCTACTTTTTGAATGCAAATCAGATGGCTCAATGGGCTAGTCAATCCTATTTTCTCGACCGCGATATTAGTTTTGTTGGCTCTCTAGAAAGTGCTGCTACCTTGGGGATTATGAAGACATTTCGGATTTATAAAACTTCACCGGAGCAAGCAAGCTTTTTGGAGATTCAGCACTTTGGAACAGGATTTCTGGGGCTAATTGGAGGACAGGTGGGTTTAGCAAAGAATTAATATCAGTTCTTATAAGTAAGTGAGCATAAATAATTGTCGTTGAGATAAGGCAATAGGTATAAGGGTTTTAGCCTATTTCATTTTTGTTTACATAGTTTGATTTTATTGTGCCAACTTACTTATCAAAAAAATTAGCGATCGCTAATTCCTTCCCGACAATTTACCTTGAGAAGATGGTTACTATAGTTACAACTGTGAAAAAAGTAACTTACCAGCCCAAGATTACCTATAATCTTTATGACAAATACTATTTCAATTAACGATTCCCTGGTTCCTAATCCTCTACCGAAACCAGCAATCATTCGACTAGAAAACATTTTCAAGATTTATGGTAGTGGCGAAACAGAGGTACGAGCGCTGAATGATGTCAACTTAATTGTGGAACAGGGCGAATATTGTGCAATCATGGGCCCTTCCGGTTCTGGTAAATCCACAGCCATGAATATTATCGGGTGTTTAGACCGTCCGACAACCGGACATTATTACTTAGATAATCTTGATGTAGCCCAAATGGACGATCGCTCATTGGCGCATATCCGTAATAAAAAGCTGGGGTTTGTGTTTCAACAGTTCCACCTATTGCCCCAACTAACAGCGTTAGAAAATGTGATACTGCCAATGCTGTATGCTGGTGTGAATCCAAAAGAAAGAAGCGATCGCGCAATAGTTGCATTGACGCGAGTCGGTTTAGCAAATCGCCTCAACAACAAACCAACTCAACTATCTGGTGGACAACAACAAAGAGTAGCGATCGCACGAGCCATTGTCAATCGTCCTGTAGTACTCCTAGCCGATGAACCCACAGGCGCACTTGATTCGCGCACAACCCAAGAAGTATTAGATATCTTTAGCGAACTCAATGCCAGTGGAATCACCGTTGTCATGGTGACACATGAGCCAGAAGTTGCCCGTCAAACCCAGCGCATCGTTTGGTTCCGCGATGGTCAAGTGGTACACTCCAATTTGACTCCATCTGACTTGAGTCAGTTGGCTGTCTCATAAGTTATTAAAGTCCGCTTTCCTTCTCTAAGAGACGCTGTGCCAACGGAACGCTACGCGTAGCTTGCTTCACGGTAGAAGGAAGCGGACTTTGTTAGTGTAGCCGAGACTTCTAGCCGCCAGACCCGATTACAAACTCGACGTTTTTCCAGTTTCTGCTTGCGTTGCGATCGGCTTAACATCGGTGTAACCCACTTCACCAGCTATTGTCCGAAATACCGAAATTTGCTCGTCAAAATCTAGTTTTTCAATCTGGGAAACCAGATCGTTAATTGCCTTACTTGGCTCGTAGCTACCTGGTAAGTCAACTACTTGATTCCCCATAGCTACCGCCCAAGCATACCAAACTAACAGCTGGTTGTTTTCTTTTATCGCCCCATAAGCACGGGAATATTCTGTATCTTTGCGGTTAACAATATCCCGCATAATATCTAGTTGTTGCTCATCTGATAATTCAAAAAAGTCTCCTAGCAGAAGAGGTGATAATTCTGGTTCAGCAGCAGCAGGAACAGCTGGCGTAATAGAATCACCCATTTTTTTATAAACCAAATAGAACCAAGCTAATTTAGCATCGGTATCTAAATTGTTAAACGCATCCACCAATTTTTGAGTTTCATTGCTCTGGGCTTGAGAAATAGTTTTATCGTAACTTGCAGTCATAATTTTATTTCCAAAGAAATTTTACACGCTAAACTAAGGCTTACCAAAGTTTGAGCATCAGCTTCTACTATCGAGAGAAAGATTTATGTTAATTGCAAATTTCAGCTTTAATCTATCTTTTAATAGACGTAAAGTCTCTCCCCAGGGAGCATGAAAATAGCTAATTACCTTGCTATGCTTTTTCAAGTAAGCAATAAAAAATTTAACTTAAGGATTTTAATTATGCCTGATGAAGTAAAGCCCAATGTTAATGAAGCTCCCACCCATGATGCTCAATTAGCTGCCGAAAACATCGCTAGTGGTGAAGAAAAAGCGCCAAAAGTGGATTTTGATGCTGATTATGCAGCAGCACAACAATTTAGCGTGAGTGAAGTTGATCGCACTGGTGAAGGTGCAGCAGCAGCCGAAGCAGCAACAGCACCTAAATATCAAACCTCTAAGCCAGAAGAGACAAAAATTGAAGCGCAGTCAACTGGTAATCCTGACGATTATGCAGAGTTAGCCAAGGAAGTTGGGAATTCTAGAACTGAAGGTGTAGCGAATGTCAGTGATGAACTAGTACAAAAAGCTTTGGAAAAGGGTCAACCGAAAAAGTAATTTTTCCTAATCCAATATTTAGACATCTGGTGAAAAATAAGTAGAGATGTAGCCTAGCTATGTCTCTACAATGTTTATGGATAACGCATATTTAATTTATGGAAATATCTATATAATTAATAACCATTCATCACTTCTAGCAGTTCGCTAGGTTGCTGAATCAAATAATCTGGATTTTGTTTAGCTAGTACTTCCGATGAGTTAAAGCCCCAAGCTACTGCAATTACTTGGATATTTGCTTTCTTTGATGCTTCGATATCTCTGGTTTCATCTCCAACATAAATAACTTCTTGAGGTTGGAGTTGATTTTGCCTTAATACATTATTGATTATGGTTGTTTTACCAAAAATCGTAATTCCTGAGTAAATAAAATCAAATAGGTGATTTAAATCATTGATTGTCAGGAATTGCGTAACATTGTCTTTAGAATTAGAAGTGATAATTCCCAGTTTATATCCTTTATTTTGCAGTTCTATTAATGCCTCTTTAATTCCCGGAATTGGCTTTAATTCTGGTATTTTGTTTTTTAATTCTCCTTTAACTTTTTTAACTAGAAAAGGTATCTTAAATAGAGAAACTCCTGAGTACTTAATAATTTCCCTAGATGTTAAGTTTTTAAGTAGGGATAATTGCTCTGGGCTGATGTGTCTATAACCAAAGTCTACAGCTAGACGATTGGCAATACTTACAAGGGCATCTACTGTATCAGCAATAGTGCCATCAAAATCAAAAATAATTACTTTCGGGGTCATTATTTGCCTGGATGCGTCAAGATTAGCTAGGGCGTTGCGTCGTAACATTTCTGGCTTAATCCGCCGCAAGGCAGATGCTGGAAATCGTTTATTCCACTCCTGATCTGAGATTTGGGCTAATTCTAGCAGTTTGGGAGCAATATTCCCAGGATAAGGCTGAAACTCTGGAATATCAGTTGTACTAGCAAAACGTTGATTCCAAGGACAAACATCTTGGCAAATATCACAACCAGCAACCCAGCCTTGCAAATGGGATGTGAGTGTCTGTGGCAGTTTTTCGTCCCGATTTTCAATTGTATGATAAGCGATGCAGCGATTAGCATCCACAATAAAAGGCTGAGTAATTGCACTTGTAGGACAAGCCTGAAGACAACGAGTACAGCTACCGCAGTGTTCTGTATGCGGGCGATCGCTCTCTAGCTCCAAATTGGTCAAGACTTCTCCCAAAAATACCCAAGAGCCATATTCCCGTGTAATCACATTACCATTCTTGGCAATCCAACCAATTCCGGCAAGTTGAGCCAATACTTTATCTTGCACTGGACCAGTGTCTGCATAATAACGAACTCTTACACTTTCATCTAGTGATTCTAGCCATGTAGATAGCTGCTTGAGTTTTTTATGCATTACCTTGTGATAATCTCTTCCCCAACCATAACGGGAAATTTTGGCATATTCCTCGCCTTCTGGACGTTGATGTGGTGTGTAGTAATTTAGAGCCACACATACTAGCGATCGCGCTTCTGGCATCACTAAGCGAATATCTTGACGTTTTGGGTTAGCCATCCATTCCATATCGGCGTGATAACCCAGTTCAATCCATGCTTGTAACCTCTGCGCTTCTGTGGCATCTATGCTATCTACAGCAGCAATTCCAACTTTGTGAAAGCCCAACTCGCTGGCTTTTTCTTTCACCACACTACTGCTTGTTACAGAATACTGACTCATTTTTTTATTTGGATTTTGCCTAAATAAAGGCAAATAAATTGTACATTACCTAGTCAATACCTTTGATGAATATTTGTTACCTTCCCTATGTATCAATTTTATCGAGAAAGGCAGAAGGCAAGAGGGTAGTATTCCTCTTACCTCCTGCCTTCTGCCTCCTGCCTTCTGCCTCCTGCCTTCTGCCTCCTGCCTTCTTCAATTTTTGCAACACCAATGTAGAGACATTCCATTGCAACATCTCAACTTCCATCGTGAGGAAGATTTAGCAATATGGGGCAATCTATCTCAAAAGCAGCTTTCTTTTGAACGATTTTTGTATTGAAATGAATATTCAGTTAGCATAATACAGAGAATTTTATGACTTCTGCTGAATTTATATCCCCAGCACAGTTGAAAGAAGAATTCCAGATTGAGGGAATTACAGAAACAAGCGTACTGCGTTATTTTCAAACCTTAAATGCCGGAGAATTTGAGGCAACTGCTACCTTATTTGCGGTAGATGGTGTGATGCGTCCACCCTTTGAATCTGATATTGTGGGGACAGATGCGATCGCAGCCTACTTAAAACAAGAAGGCCAAAATGTGAAAGTTTACCCCAACACGGCAATCGCCGAGACGTTAGAAACTGGTGAGATCCAAATTCAGGTAGCAGGCAAAGCCCAAACTTCCTGGTGTAGTGTGAATGTCTTGTGGCTATTTATCCTCAACCAACAACGGCAAATTTTCTATACTAGAATCAAACTTTTAGCTTCTCCCCAAGAGTTACTTTCTTTACGCCGTGAAAAGTAGTAAATAAGTATAATTTTTGAGGAAATGTTTGATATTACCCAAAACAAAATCTAGGCATCAAAAATTCCTATAAATAACTTTTGTCTATTTAACTAATTCGGGTAAAGTAGCTTGTAATTTGAGACAGTTTGCACCATCAATCTGCAACTCATAGTCTACTTTATCCATCAGACGATTCATAATCAGCCAACCATAACCACCTTCTTGTTTTTCCAGAGGGTTGGGAGCGTAGTAGTTAGACATATCAAAGCCTTCGCCGTAGTCCCAAACTTCTAAGGCCAGATCCCGGTCTTTGACTTCCAAACGCAGTAAAATTGGTAAATTTGGTTTGTCCTTGTGGGCATGACGGACTGCATTTGAGTAAGCTTCTACCAAAGCCAATCTCAAACGACTTGATTGCCGTGACCAATCCACAGATTCTCCTAGCTGAATTTTCAAACATCCCAGTAACCAGTTTTCGACAATATTCAGAAAATTCAAGTCACTTGGTACATGAAGCTCACTTTTCATCACTTATAAAATCTCCAGTGAAAGTATAGTTTGATCGTCTTCTTGAATGTGGTTATCTGCCTGGATGCGAGCTAGTAAATGGTTGAGAGAAAGTGGTTGTTCCTCTTGTTGTAACAGTTGCCAAAGACCATCTTGGTTCAGCATCGAACGGTTTACTGCCTCAGCACTAGACCCGTTTTTTACTGTTAAATCAGAATCATTTGAGATCGTTGCTTCTGTAATACCATCACTGGCGAGTAACAATGTGTCTCCAGTAGCGAGAACCAAACGACCAGACTGTGCCTGCCACTTGGGTAAGATTCCCAAAGGAACGCTGCGAACTTTCAGGTAATTAGGATTGTCGCCCAAAGCATCTTGGCGTGACCATAATAGTGGATAAATATGACCGGCATTCGTGTAGACTAGTTCCTTAGTACTAGGGGTATAACAAGCTAACACAAGAGTGATGAAATAATTGTTGCTAATTAAATCTTCACTCAGAGCATGATTGAGGTTTTGCATAACCACATTTGGCTCGGCTGGAGTTTCTTGAGATAATTCTCGGCGCAAAACTGAAATAATACTAGCCATAAATAAAGCAGCTGGGACACCCTTACCAGAGACATCACCTACTGCCAACCACAAGTCGCCTTTGGGATGAACAAACACTTCAAAGAAATCGCCTCCTACTTCCCGCGCTGGGTAGCAACAGGCTTGCACTTTTACACCCTTGATATCAGGTAAACTTTGGCGTAGCAAGTTGTATTGAATTTGCCGAGCCACCTCCAACTCATTATGAATCTGCTGTTGCTTTTCTTGGAGACGCTGGTAGAGTTTTGCTTGAGAGAGAGCTAAGGCTGCTTGTTCGGCAACACCTGCAATTAGTTGGATGTCTTCGTCTTGCCAGGGGCGATCGCGTCCCCATTGGTGGAGGGCCAGCACAGCCAACAAATGCTGCTGGTAGCTAAGTGGCACAACCAAATGGTGACAGGGGTTGCCCTCGTATATTTCTTGAGTAAGTTGATAATGACGGGTTTCCAGCACTTTTTCAATTAAAATACTGGGGTCGAAGAAGCAATCTAATACATTGGATTTAGAATCGTAGTATGAAAACTCATCTTGGATCAGGCGATCGCCCTCTACTGGTCTGAGCAAGCAACTGCTAGCGTCAAATGTTTGTCCAATGGTTGCGACAATTTTTTGCAGCATACTATCGTAGTCTAAAGACTCACGAATTGCGGTTGTTACGGCATTAAACAAAGATTCTCGCCGTAGGGCCCGACGCAACTCTTGGGTGCGCTTCTTGACTACACGATATGTATCAGTCGCTTGCTCAACTAATGCCCTGAGTTTATCCGGATTCCACGGTTTGGTAATATACTTGAATACCTGACCAGAGTTAATGGCATCCACTAAATCTTCGACATCAGTAAAACCAGTTAACAAAATCCGGATCGTGTCAGGAAAGCGCTCTACTGTCCGACTAAAAAATTCGGTTCCATTCATTTCTGGCATTCTTTGGTCAGAAATAATCACCGCCATTTCGCCAAATTGATCCAAGATTTCCAGAGCGCCAAAGGCATGATTGGCTTTATATACTTGAAAATCTCGTCTAAAAGTGCGGTAGAGTAAATCTAGGTTGTCTGGCTCATCATCTACCACCATGAGCTTAAGTTTTTCGACCCCTGTCTCAGGCATATTTGACTTTACTTTTGAGATGTTTGAATGGCGATATAGTGTGATGTTTATCCCACATAAAAAATCACAGAAAATCAGAGAAGCTATTCACTTTGAAAATATCACTTTCTCAAAGTTATGAGTTTCTCTCGATCGTTCTCAATTGCTCCACATTAAAAATACCTTTACCCAACTAAACCAGAACGCAGGGCGCGGACTGCTGCTTGGGTACGGTCATCGGCACATAGCTTATTCAAAATATTGCGAACGTGAGTTTTAACAGTCCCAACAGTGATGTAAAGTCTTTCCGCAATTAGTGCATTACTACAACCTTCGACAATCAACTGTAGCACTTCTAATTCCCGTTCTGTCAGGGTGTAAGGTTGAATTCCTTCCAGATTCTCGACATAATCAGGGTTAGAGGCAATAGTTTTGGCATCTACAAAAGCCGATTCCAACTTTTGAGGATTTTGTTGTGCTTGTTGTAATACAATTCGAGCGATCGCTGGATCGATCCAGGCGTTGCCATTGTAAGTTACTCTCACTGCTTCCAGCAAATTATCAAATTTGATATCTTTCATACAGTAAGAGTCTGCACCAGCAGCAAAAGCTGCCAACACAGCTTCTTTGTTATCCCGCAGCGTCAAAATTAACACTTTTGTGGCTAGCTGCTGCCCATTTGCAGTAGATTTTACCTCCCGTGTTAGTTCAATACCATCTTTATCTGGTAAACCAATATCTACGATCGCAATATCAGGTTGTACCATTTTTAACATTTTTAACCCCTCGGCAGCATTGGCAGCTTCACCTACAACTTCAATTTCATCCTTTTGGATGAGCGCTGTCCGAATACCCACGCGAGTGAGGTCATGATCTTCAATTAAAGCAATACGAATTTTACTCATAGCCAACTTCAGCCCGTTACACTACCTTAACCATAAAGTCGAGTTTCGTGACATACTCCCACACTAACTGTAAGCAGTATAGTGGGAGCTTCTGTTCCCGGAACCAGAGTTGCGAGTTGAGCTTCTTTATACTGAGTTAATATTACACTTTCACAAGAAAGTTTGCACTGATTCAGCCCAAGTACAAGCGCTCAGAGAAATCCCCACTTTCAAAACCGCCGGCTTGTAGAGTCAATTTTTAAAATGGGGAGTATGTCAAGCTTTCTATTGTTCCAAGGCACTGGGAATCTTTCCTGGCTAAGTTCTAATATAAAAAAATTTGATAAACTTAACATTCAAGGAAATCTGGCGTGAGGGTTACTCAAGAATAGGCTATGTCTAAAGGCAATCAAGCATTTTCAGTATTGGGAATACCAGTTCATGTGATGGCTAACTATCCAGGCTGGTTGTTAGAAAGCCTAGAACAAGGCAGAGGAATTCATGTAGTAACGCTCAATGCAGAAATGACTATGCAGGCAGAGCAGAATGAATTCCTCGCTCAGATAATTAAAAATGCTGAACTAGTTATTCCAGATGGGGCGGGGGTTGTTCTGTATTTACGGTTATTATTATGGCAAAAAGTGCAGCGTTTTCCGGGAATTGAATTAGCAGAAAAACTTTTGCAAGAACTTGGACAACAGAAGACAGGGGCAAAGGTGTTTTTTTATGGAGCAGCGCCTGGGGTGGCCTCAACTGCGGCAGATTTTTGGCAGCAGCAAATTCCAGAATTGAATATAGTAGGCACTCACTCAGGCTACCATTCCCCAGAAGAAGAAGCGCAATTGCAACAAACTCTTGCTCAATTGCAGCCACAAGTGATTTTTGTCGGTTTGGGAGTGCCACGTCAAGAGTTATGGATTGCCGAAAACCGCCATTTGTGTCCTCAAGCAATTTGGATTGGCGTTGGTGGTAGTTTTGATATTTGGTCGGGAACTAAAACCCGCGCTCCCGCCTGGTTAGGAAATAATAATTTGGAATGGTTGTATCGGCTGTATCAAGAACCTTGGCGTTGGCGGCGAATGTTGGCTTTGCCTGCTTTTGCTGTAAAGGCTTTTGTTTATCGTTTGACAGCGAAAGATGCAATTAGTTAAGAGTGGAGAGACACGATTAATCGCGTCTGTACTGGGTGTTATTACTTAGTTAATACTGAAGTCTTCAAAAAATTTTAAATTTTCTTTGTTGAATTTTAAATTCCCAGGCAAAACCTGGGAATCCTTATTTTGATAGGCAATGTCACATCTAAGTCGGCAAATTGTTTAGTTGTGGTTATGAGGAAAATTTAACAATGCCAGTATTAACAACTCAAGTTAAAACAGATAAATCCCTTCAGAGAGAGGACTCTGCAACTCAACAGCATGGTAGTAATACTACTGCAAAGGTGACATTGCAATCTGTAAGCAAGACTTATGCTAATGGCACTCACGCCTTGTTGAATGCGAACCTTGAGGTAAAAAAGGGAGAATTTCTGTTTATCACCGGGCCAAGCGGTTCTGGTAAATCAACGCTCTTAAAACTGTTGTATGGCCAGGAGTTGCCTACAGAGGGAGAAGTAATTGTTGATGAGTGTAATATAGCGGGTTTACGGGGCGATCGCTTGTCATTATTTCGGCGACAGATTGGCATTGTGTTTCAAGACTACAAACTGATTAGCCAACGAACAGTAGCGGAAAATGTGACTTTTGTACTGCAAGCTCAAGGGTATACCCGTAAAGAAATTCAACGACGTTTAGAACCAACTTTAAAGCTGGTGGGTTTGCTGAGTAAAGCTGATTGCTTCCCAGATCAACTATCTGGGGGAGAGCAACAACGGGTGAGTATTGCCCGTGCGATTGTTGGTACACCACCACTCCTGTTAGCAGACGAGCCTACTGGGAATCTCGATCCTGATAATTCCTGGCAAGTAATCCAGATTCTCCAGAAGTTAAATTCTTTTGGAGCTACGGTAATTGTTACCACCCATGATGAACAATTGGTACGACGGTGCAATCATCCGGTAGTGCAAGTTATTAATGGACAGTTGTCTCGAAAATAGTTATTTCTCATTAGTCATTTGCAAAGGACAAAGGACAAATGACAAATAACTAATAAACGTGATGCTTGACTTTTGCTGATATGGGTACAAAAGGTGCTGCTGTTTTAGGGGGTAGCACTTGTAGGCGATGGTCTCCGACCGACTGGAGGCGATCGCAAGCTTGTAAACTTTTAAAAGCTGCCTCTCGAATCGCAACTTCTTCCTCTCGACTGAGTAAGAGTTGCAAGCATTCGGCAACATCTTGCTGCACTGAAGAATCAACTCGCTGACGGCTGATGAATTTAGTTAGTTGACGTAGGGCAATCAACCGTTTCAATGGATCTTTGTCTGTTAAATTGACCAACAACCGATCGAGGTAATCTTCTTCTCGATTTTCATAGAAGTTAACAATTTGCCAGACTAATAAAATCAAAGTTAACAGGGTTCCCACGCCTTGGATAATAGCACCAGCTGCAATCCAGGAACTGTGAGAGTCAACCCAAATTGCAGCGGCCATATAAGTGCTGACAGTAGCAAGACCGCCACTAATGACTGCTAAGACTAATCGACGATTTGAACTGTTTAAGAATTTACGTATCTTAGACCAGTGCAATTGCCAGTCCCACTTCTGCATTGAGTAAACTAATACCATTACCCCAATGCCCATTAAGAGAGCCAATAGCAGCATCCAGTTCCACAACAACATAGCAACGACGATTGTCAGGAACCCAAGAAAGCCTCCAGGCCCAGAGAAACGCTTAAATGTTTGCTGCTTTGTAGCTCCTTTTGTCTTGAACAATGGATGCGACCAGTTCCAGTTGGGGATCTGGTTGATCAATTGCTGCCAAGAAGACGAAGCCTGTGCCACAGTGTTTACCTACTTGATTACGAAATTACCTATTGTATAAGTTTTACTAGGGAATGAAGAAAAGGTGAAGACCCAAACCACAAGATGCCTGCTTTGCATCAACAGATAGTAGACTAGTACAGCACGGCGGAAATAAAGATACCATTTTAGATGGCTCAGAGCAAGGGCATAAAGGCTTTTTAAAGGCAAAAATGAAAGTTGTCAATGGTGAATTGACCATCAAAAGCACAGAAGGTAACGCTATAGATGTTATTCACATTTATAGATAATAAGGTATTGGGGGAAATTGCTGAGTCTGAATTAGCAAGATTAGAGCCTGGTAGTGCAGTTTGACCGAGTAGTTGGCGATCGCGATCGTAAGCAGAAAGTACTAGCCGTTGAGAACTAGTGACAAAGGCACTAACTGAGTTAACCGGACGCAAGAAAGTAGCTTCTACAAATCCACTTTTGGGCGCTCCCATTAAAACTGTTAGCCCTGAATAGGTTGGAAATGCTGGATTTGATGGTTGTATTGCTAGAGAATTGTGAAAAATTACTCCCCAGCGTTCATACTGGCGCTCTACTGGTTCAAAACACTTCAATTCTTCTAAGTCTAAAAATATACAAGTTGGTACACTAATTCTGGCAGCATCAATGGCTGACTCAACCTGATTCCTGCAAGCTGAAGCTTTAATTTCATTTTGTATATTAAACTTGTCAAACGCAAATTCAGCGTCTTCAATCGTTGGTAGTTTATTTGATTGAAGAGTAGCCTGCTTTACCATGACATCCCGCCTTACCATTACTTAGATAATAATCAGATTGGTTATACATCAAAAGCAATTTATTTTACATATAGAAGTAGAATAAATAGCCTATTAAAATAAGCGTTTCAACTGTTTTTAACGCTCAAAATTATTTATTAGTTTTTTGATAGATTACCATAAAAACTTATGCTGGATTTAGGCTTTAGTGATCCTCGCTACCATAAAAAACCTTGTAAAACAGTAATTTCAAGGTGAATTTCCTTTTTATTGTGAAAAAAAATCACCAAATCTTTACAACTAATCCAGTAATTTTACATCTGCTTAATCTGACGGTGGTAAGAAGTATTAGAACAATTGATTCGCTGATAATAACAATGAGTGGAAGTTTGAACTAAACACGCAAGCATTCAGTGTAATTAAAAAGACACAAGAGTGCAAAGACAGGATCAAAATTCTCTCTGCGTGTACCCGCATCACTACTTTCACTTATGCCAACGAATGACTACAGGCAACAAAAAATACTTATGTTCCAACCACAAGGATTTGACCAACACTCTATAAATACCTCACTAGGTAGAATGGTGTATTATTCTGCTGATGGAGCGCCTTGGCAGACTAATGTAACTGCTAGAGATGATCGGGAAACTTTGGTGTTCTTGCACGGCTTTGGTGGCGGATCTTCTGCTTATGAGTGGTCGAAGGTTTATCCGGCTTTTGCCGCCGAATATCGGATCATTGCACCCGATTTGATCGGTTGGGGTCGGTCTGAGCATCCGGCACGAAATTATAATATTGAGGATTATTTGACCACGATTCGGGAGTTTTTACAGCAGACTTGTACTCGCCCAGTAACTGCGATCGCTTCTTCTTTGACCGCAGCATTTACAATTCGAGTAGCAGCAGCTCATCCTGATTTATTCAAGGCTTTAATTCTCACCACCCCCGCCGGACTTTCCGACTTTGGCGAAGACTACTCACGTAGTTTTTTTGCCCAGTTAATCAGTGTTCCTATTGTTGACCGTTTAATTTACAGCACAGGGGTAGCCACCAGTGGGGGTATTCGTAGTTTCTTAGAGCAACGGCAATTTGCTAAGTCTAATCGAGTGTACCAAGAAATTGTAGATGCTTATTTGCAATCCGCCCAGCAGCCTAATGCTGAATATGCAGCACTATCCTTTGTCCGTGGCGATTTATGCTTTGATTTATCCCTTTACATTCAAGAATTAACAACTCCCACCGCCATTATTTGGGGGCAAAAGTCAGAATTTACAGGGCCTTCAATTGGTCGCCGCCTTGCCGAAATTAATCCCCAAGCAATCCGGTTTTTTCAAGAGTTGGAAGATGTGGGGTTAACACCGCAGTTGGAATTGCCGGCAGTCACAATTGGGTTAATTCACCAATTTTTACCTTTGCTTAATTAGTGGTTTTTTCATTAGTCCTAGCCCTGTCTATTACCATTTTGGATTTGAGATTTTGGATTGTAAAAAAGTTAGTGGATAAGCTTTTTTGGTAATCCATCCGTCGCAATCATTTTTTAAATTGGTATATTTTTCTACCTTTATCTGTCAAGGCAGGGCGTTATCACGGCTACATGAGACTTTACCACCTTTACTTCTCTATAAGAGAATGCTACGCGAATGTGGGTTAGCTTTTCATGATTTTTGCGTATGCAGACTTCGTTTGTGTTGTAGTGTACTCCTGCGGAGAAGCAAGCTACGCGTCAGCGTGCCGGAGGCTTTAATCGCGGTTTTTCTGACACATCTCGAAAAATTGATCGTCAGTTAAGTCGATTTTCAACTTGAGTGTAGAAGGTAAAGTGGTTCTGACAGCATTCATAAGCTATCCTGAGCATCTTACTTTCTAGTTTAGTGCTGTGTGTGGTTGTGTGGGGTGCGATCGCATCAACATAAGTCGGCTTAGTATATATGCAAAATTTTTAGTATAAAATTTTACTAATTAGGCTACTGTAGGAGCGATCGCTAAATTTTATCTTCAGGATTCAGGATGAACGGAGATATCTTTACAGATTATCTCATCTATATTTGTATTAATTATATTCTCGATAATTACAAAGTCATTTTTAATAAAGTGCCGCCAAAATTCCTCTACTTTATTCATTAATTCCTCAAGATCAGCATCTTCATAATCTTTAGGCTTAAGAATAGGTTTTGTATAAATAGTTGTCCATTGTGCTGTTAAAGGTTTCTTCTTAAAAAGAGGTAGATTTTTTTGGGATATTTTATATATTTTTTCGCGTATGGATTTATCCTCATTAGGGCAAATTAGCATTCTTATTATTAACTCTTGAGGAGAATTTTCAAATTGCAAATGCAGATTTAATTTATTCTCTTCCCATCTTTTAGGGATAATGCCTATGTATCCCTTACTCCAAAAATGTACAGTTATTTCTTTAGAGTCAGTCTCTCGAATTAGTAATTCATGAATTTTTGTAGCAATTTCTGATTGTAAGTCTGGACGATGCTCAAAAATTAAATCCAGAGCTTGTTTATGCTTAGTGTATATTTTACGGCAGAGTTCGGCGACTTCTGAATCACTCACAATATGTCTCCTAATTAATGTAGAATAATGACTCATTAATGTGTAAATATCTGTACCAAGTGTAGATTCATAACTTATACAAATACTATCGATTATCTCAGCTATTTTAGAATAGTTATATATTCTCCAATTTTTTTGAGAAGGTAACTCACCTACTGGTGTTAAATAAATTAAAATTGCTCGACAATCTTTAAATTCTTCCTTAACAGTCCTTTGATATTTTATTAATTGATCTATACTTTCTCCAGCGTCAATTTTATTTTCTATCGCACATACTAGTTTATTGCGCGGAGAGTGAATGAGAATATCAATATTCTGCCACTCACGTCTAACATCAGCATCTGTAAAATCAGCTATATCGATATCAACGGGACTAACTTTTGTATATTTTTCGTCTGTAGGCTCGTACTCTTCTAACAGCACTCGCTTAAGAAATCGCTTGAGGAAAATATCATCAAGCCTATGGTTTTCAGATGGATTTAACAGAAATGCTAAAAAATTTGAATGACGTAATTCTTGACGTACTACACCAATCGCTTC
This sequence comes from Nostoc punctiforme PCC 73102, assembly GCF_000020025.1. GTDB lineage: Bacteria > Cyanobacteriota > Cyanobacteriia > Cyanobacteriales > Nostocaceae > Nostoc > Nostoc punctiforme. The sequence goes on from NC_010628.1 coordinate 6,365,273, forward strand.
AAAAATATTAAACTGAGCGAGTTTTGATTCTAGCTTTTCTAAGTCTTCATTCTCAACAATCAAACTTTCTAGCAATGCTCGTTCTGTTTCAGGGGTTGTCATTACTAATGAATTTTTCCTGGGACGACAGTTGTATTGTTCCCATAAATTCAGCAATAATTACTCTTGTAGGACAAAATTAAGATAGAAACAAGGGTTTTCACAAGAGCAAAATTTTAAATTTTTAATTAGACGACAGCAACGTTCAACCCGCTTCAATTAAGCTTCGTTCAGGTAGCGTGACTCCGTTAAATAAACAGTAGTGCAAATCAACCCCAGTTAAGTCTACTTCGGTGAAATCAACGTCAATTAAATCAGTTTTACACAAAATAGCTTTGGTGAGACTGGCATGACTCAGGTCTGTATTGCTCAATTTTGTGCCAGTCAGATTTGCACCACTGAGATTTGCTCCAGCCAAGTTTACACCATTGAGGTTAGCATAGCGCAAGTCTGCTCCAGCCAAGTTTGCATTACTGAGGTCAGCATCATGCAAGTCTGCTAAACGCAGGTCTGCTTTCATCAGTGAAGCCTTATGCAAGTCCACCTTCCTAAGAGTTGCCCGAATCAGATTAGCAGCCTTGAGATTTGCTAATATCAGATTTGAGCCACTTAGATCGGTTCTCCATAAAGTCGCCGCAGTCAAATTTGCTTCAATTAAGTTTGCTCCGCGCAGGTTAGTCTGTGATAAAGTCGCGTTAGCCAAGTTAGATTGATTCAAGTTGATTCCAGCTAAACACACCTCGCTGAGGTTAACTAAGTGCAGGCTTACTTGAGTGAAATTTCTCTCTCCTGCACAATAGCGTTTGAGAAGTTCATTAGCATCCATACAGCCTGCCTTCCAAATTTCCATTTTTCACCTGAAAATTACAGTATCTAATCAATAATTTCTGAAAATACTTCTTATTAAGAGACTTTTAAAACTTCGCACCAAGATTAAAATTATTTAACAATCTTTTACAATATTGCCGATGAGACTGGTTGCTTTCCAATACTTAAGCGTGGTGAGATGGTGATGTCTAGGGCGGGCTACACCCACGCTCTTTCACTCATCCACGCTTAAGCAGCGACTAATCTAGCTTTTACTTACGTACTAGGTTCAGCAGTTCTTTAGGAGAAGCAAGCAAGTCAATCGCTACGAAGAAAATTTTGCCTTGGGGATCGAGCAAAAATCGCCATGCAATATTCATACCTACACTCGCACCGAACCAAGGGGTTTGGACTTTGCCGGTGACTTTAACTTGGGTATAGCCATCTTCTACTGGCTCGGATATACCACGCTCTGGTATCATTTTTAATCCCTGGCATTCTTCACGCATATAAGCGCGGATTGCATCTTGACCAATAATCGGTCTTTCAAAGGGAGGTTGCAAACCACCTTCAGAGGTGAACAGAGCAACAGCAGCGTCAAAGTCATTGGCATTCATGTTGTTGATATAGCCAAGCACTGTAGGGTTGTTGATACCCTCAATGCTGACTTTAGTCCGAAATGCCGGTGCTGTGGGTGGAGCCACAGGTTCTGAGACCTTTTTGTAACTACCGGGAGCATTCGGGTCAAATCCCATGCTCACTACGGTATTGCGGAGAATTGTGATTTGTTGACCTGAATCAGCATTTCTGATTGCTTCTAACACATCAGCAGCCTTGGGAGAAAGCTTGTAGCCTTCTGGAATAGGAGCAACGATTCCCTGAGCCATCCATTCTCCTAACTGGTACCAAAAGCCCAACTTGATGTTTACGGTGAAGGATGCATAAGAACGGCAGAGGGGAGTGTCAGCACGATTAGCTAAATCATACATGACTCGTGTTTGAGCCTCGAAAGGCATCTGCTTAATTTGTTCAAGTAAGCCTTGTGCGAGTACCATGTTAGCTGCTCCGGGAGCGGCAACCGTAATACTTCTACCCATCTCGGTATAAGCAAACCAGAGTAATGCTAGTTGATCTTCAGCATTGAGTTGAGAGAATGATTCGACAACAGTTGGAACAACGTCAGCAACTAGCGTGCCGGGAAAAATACTTTGAGCCGACTTGATGGTAAAAGACATAGCAGACGTTCCCTAAAAAAATTACAGTTCTATCGAATGTGAAAATTAAATGTGCAAAGACAGAGGGGAAATGCGTTTAGCTGTTGATAAAGGTACTCAGCATTCTTTGTATAGGTGTAGTCCATCGTGGACATCGCTTTACCAAAGATATTGCGAGAGTAACTACATAGTTATTTAGAAAACTATGGTTAGTAGTGATTTAACGCATTTATCTTGCTTTTGTATCTTTATGTAAAGAAACATAACAATTTCGTTACAAATAAGCAATACTTCCTCAGCTATAAAATGATAATTTTTGTTTATGTAAATGATAAGTTTTACTGAAGTTACATTAAAGGCAATTAATGCTTTTGTGTGTATTCATTCACAAGAGCATAGGCGTAGCCCATCGTACACATCACACGTCTCTAGACTTATCAAAGTTACGCAAACAATCTTTTACCAAACCTATTGTGCTGTCGTACACATCTTTTATCTTTTGGCATGAATCCAAAAGACCCTACCTGCTTAGTGCGGTTGTTACTACCTTTTTTGCCGTGTCAAGTACTTGCAAAAAATATTAACAATAAGTTACATTCATTTACAGAACACAACAATAAAAAGTAAAAGATGACAAACAAAGGCTTTACTATTAACGAACGCGGTCAACTCAACAGATTTGCAATTGAACCCAAAATTTATGTTGATGAAACCCCACGGATAGGCTTCACCGAATATGCCGAAAAACTCAATGGTCGTTTGGCAATGATTGGTTTTATCTCACTCATCGCGTTGGAAGTTTTCACCGGAAACGGTTTGATTGGATGGCTAACTAGTTTTTAGAGAACACACTTCAGATTTACGAATTTTCTCCAGTTGACAAATAAAACAATTTAAAGGCAAACTTATGAAAACTGATTTTGATTACCCCAAAAAAGATTTGATTGGAACAGTCGTTTTTAGACCTGATTTCAACAACTTTGAGACCATCAATGCAAATCAAGCGTGGTCATTGTTTTTCAGTGGCGGTCAAGATGACAAGGGACTGGGACAAGAAATTGAATTCGGCAGATTTTTCACTAATCTCTTAATCGCTATTGGAGTAACTGGAATGCTTTGGGCGATTTATTTCACTCAATTAGGATGAACAAGTTTGTTCATTTTACTAGTAACTTCAATAGAGGTCTTGGATTTGGATACCAGGACTTATTTTCACTATCCAATATGCCTAAAAAAGTCTCTTTAGCTTTGGAAAAAATTCGATGTTGATTGGATTTATAAAGCTTCCTAATTTGTCACGGTATTGTGGATACATGGGTTTAGAAGTAGCAGAAATTGTTTCCAAACATCTTGCAGTTCAAAGTAAAACCTATGTAATTCAAAATAGAAGAATATTGATCAATCAACTTTTAAAGTCTGGTCTAGATTCTCATACAGCAAATCGAACTGTTACTGTACTTGTATCAAGCCCGGTTTTACAACTGACCAATAAAAACCAGTTGGCCATTAATTGCAGGCGATAGTAACTATAAAGTCATTACATAACGATATAATTTTTATTTGAATTCGTAATGTAGCACAAATCTGCTACATTACGAATTTTATTGCATTTCTTTCAGATGACTAAATAAGAATTTTAGTTACAGCGTATTTCAGGTAAATGAAGTACACAGGTAGGGGCAATTCATGAATTGCCCCTACGATTGTCTGTACCTCACCCAATACAGTTCGGATAAGCATTTTTCACTTTCCTTGTGGTCTGGGTAAAGGGTAAGGGGTAAAGGGGAAAGGATGTATTCAAAACCTTTTCCCTTTACCCTTTAACCGAACCGTATTGGTACCTTACCACATTGCAATCTGCTGTATCTTGAACACTTGAGCGGACTTTAATTATGAGCCATAGAACTTCAATTACCTGTTAAAGCTAGGCAAACTTCCGTCACTACTAGCCCCCAGTTCAACGCAAACAACGAATTGCTTCTAATAGACCTCTAGCTTTATTCAACGTCTCTTCGTATTCTTTTTCTGGCTCAGAATCAGCCACTAAACCTGCGCCAGCTTGTACGCTAACCGTCTTGTCATGTACCACCATTGTGCGAATTGCGATCGCAGTATTTAATTGTCCTTCAAAATCGTAATATCCATACACACCCGAATAAACACCGCGCCGACTAGACTCTAGCTCGTGGATAATTTCCATTGCCCGAATCTTGGGTGCGCCACTTACCGTACCAGCTGGGAAGCAAGCTTTCAATAAATCCCATGCTGTTTTATCTAGTGCTAATTTACCTACAACATTGCTGACAATGTGCATCACATGGGAGTAGCGCTCAACTACCATTAATTCATCAACTTTGACGCTACCATTTTGACAAACACGCCCCAAATCATTCCGCCCTAAATCTACAAGCATCACGTGTTCGGCAACTTCCTTGGGATCTTCGAGTAAATCTTGAGCGAATGCTGCATCTTGCTGGGTAGTTTTACCCCGTGGACGTGTCCCAGCAATGGGGCGTACTGTTGCTATAACTCCCCCATCTGGAGCAGTTTCGGCTTTCACCATCACTTCAGGACTGGAACCGATGATTTGCCAATCTTGGAAGTTAAAGTAAGCCATGTAAGGCGAAGGATTTATCTGACGTAGGGAGCGGTAAAGGGCAAAGGGGTCGCCTGTATATGGTGTTGATAGTCGCTGAGAAATTACTACTTGAAAGATATCGCCTGCTTTGATGTAATCTTTGGCCTTTTGGACACTAGCGCAAAAATCAGGGCGGGTAAAATTACTGTTGTACTCGTCTGTTTCGCCGCTTTTCTGCTCCTCTGCTCCCCTACTTCCTGGCGATTTCCATTCCAATCGAGTTTTTTCTGGGGATAAGGGGAGAGATAGCTTTTCGAGCATTTGGGTGACGCGATCGCACGCTTGTTGATAGGCTGCGTGTAAATCTACATTGGGGTCGCGTAAATCAGCATAAGCGATCGCCCAAATTTTTCGCTTCACCTGGTCAAAAATCAACAGGTGGTCTACCTGCATCCACAAGCCATCAGGGATATTTCGCTCATCTGGTGGATAGATTGGCACGCGCGGCTCAATCCAGTTAATCAATTCATAGCCCCAAAACCCAAACAAACCGCCAATCCCTGGCGGTAACTCTGGTAACTTGACTGGGTGATAAGGTGCTAAACATTCGGCTAAAGCTGCAAAAGGGTCGCCTGCAAAAACAACCTGCGAACCATCGCGGTTTAACTGGGTGGTGCGATCGCCTCTTGCTTCTAAAACCCAAAGCGGATCGCAGCCTACTAAACTATAGCGTCCTAGTTTTTCCCCACCTTCTATTGATTCCAACAAAAAGCTATAGGGCTGACCTGCACAAACTTTATACCAAGCAGAGACGGGCGTATCTAAGTCCGCTACCCATTCTTGATATACGGGGACGAAGTTGCCTTGTTGCGCTAGGCTGGAAAACTGGGAGAAATGCGGAAAAATCATTATTTTCAAAAGTAATTGGTAATTGATAATGGGTAATGGGTAATTTTTTCTTACCAATTACCCATTACTAATTACCCATTAGCTACTAAAAGCTAATTACGGAGCGTCGTAGGTTGCAACACCGCTAAACTTAACTTTAGAGGGACTGGGGTTTTGTCCGATCCGACGGTCTACATAACGCACTTTGTCACGACCTTCATTTACCTTTTCAGGGAAGACACCATCAGCTGGGTGAAGTAAAGTGGTTTCTCCGTTGGGTAAAATCCGGTAGACTTTGTAATCTGTAATTTTGAGTTTCCGGAGTTGCTGACCGCCCAAAAAGATGCCATATTCTTTCCGAGCTATATACAGCAGGTTTTCACCTTTCCGCATAGTAGCAGCACCACCTGTAGGCAATTCAAAAACTTGCTCTTTCGGGCTAGTCCAAGTGATAGCGTACTTTTCTTCCACTTCTGCTTTCTTTAGCAAGCCACCAGTGCTGCCAGCAAATAGTGGGGTTTGTCCAGAGAGTGTTTCTGCCATAAAGTTCCGTTCTCTCAACGTTTTTAGGGAATCCTAACACTGCAACCAGGATCATATTGCGATCGCGTTATAGACTGTAACAGTTTTTAGTCATTTGTCCTTTGTTCTTTGTCATTTGTTAAAAACCAATGCCCCATACTTCTCTACGAGAGGCTCCGCCCTAAGCGTAGCTATGCCGCACGCTTTACGGCTTCTCTACGAGACGCTACGCGTTAGCGAAGCTTTCGCTTTAGCGATACGCTCAGTACAAGTGCCCAATGACTAATGACAAAGGACTAATACCTATTTACTCTTGACTTTTGTCCGCTTTTCCTCATGGCTATTCTGAACAATGGGGATGGTGAAGTGAAATTGGCTACCCTGGTCTTTGCCGGTTGACTCAGCCCAAATTTCTCCACCCCAGCCATTAACAATTTGACGACAAATAGCTAAACCAAGCCCTGTTCCGCCAGTGGTGCGGCGTAGCGCTCCTTCTTCTTGATAAAAGCGGTCAAAAACTACTTCTAAACGATTGGGTTCAATGCCGCGTCCAGTGTCAGCCACAGTCACCTCAACCATTTGATGGCTGTTGGAAAACGCTTTAATAGTGATTTCTCCTTCGGGTGGCGTAAATTTACAAGCATTGTCCATGAGTTTTGCCAGTACTTCTACTAGCCAATCACCATCAGCCCTTACCAGAGGTAGATTTTCGGCAATTTTAGTCTTGATTTGGGGCGGCTTTTCCGTTGCAGAACGCGTGCGATTGCGGCTGAGTGCTAAATCCACACACTCTTGTAAAGTCAGGGATTCTGGATGCCATTGCACTCGGCCGCTTTCCAGGTTGGAAAGTGTGAGGAAATCTTGTACCAATTTTCGCATTCGTTCTGAGTCGGAAAGAGCCGTGTTGAGCATAATTTGCTGCAACTCCAAGGGCATATCCGGCTCACTAGCGAGACTTTCTAGACACACTTGAATGGTGGATAGGGGAGTACGCAGTTCGTGTCCAGTGATGGCTATAAGGTTGCTCCGGGTGCGGTCTAGGGCTTCTAACTGCTGGTTAAGTTCTTCTAGGTTGGCGTAGGCTTCCGCTTGGATTAGGGCTGCTCCTACTTGGGTAGCGATCGCTTCTACCAAATCCAACTCCCCAGGTTGGCACTCGTGCGGTGGCATCTTACAGTAGTGCAACTCCACAATGCCCAACAACCGCCCTTGATAAAATACTGGTTCCATCAGCCAAGAACGAATGGCAAACTTTTTGGCAATCAAGGAAAGTCCTGGCGAATTGTTAACACGAGGATCATTCAGTGTATCGCTAATACAAACACCTTCGCCTTGTTGCACTATGTCTCGAAATAGGGAATTTTTCTCTAATTCCCAAGTTTGCCCACGAACCGATAAAATGCCGGGATTCAAAAACTCGTGTTCAATTATGGCTTGGCTATCTGTAGCTTGAGCGCGGTAAATTAAACAGCGACAAGCTTCTAGGTGTTCTCCTAATTCTTGTGCCGCCACCTGGAGAACTTCGTGAGGATCGAGCGATCGCCGAATGGCTGTGCTAATCGAGTTGACTAATCGTTCTTTTCGTGCTTGGGCAGCAATGGAACGGTAGGCTTTGTGCAATTTGTACTGACTAGCTTGCAAGTAAGTTACTAAGCGTTGCACAAAGGGATCTGTATCGATGTCACAAGCATATTCGTTGATCTGTTCTGCTCCAGAGTGGCTTCGCGGCTCTCCTATGCTAAACCTCTGACGTGCCTCGTTTATTTTACTTGCCAGTTCTGGTCTATAAACCAAAATCCTGTCTAACAGCAATTCAGCTGCTTTGAGGCTAACTCCCCTTTCCGATGTCCAAACTCCTTCAAATCTTCGCGCTGTGTCTATATCCAGATTAGGGCTTAGTTCCGGTAGTTGCTTGTTTTTGGCAATAGAACCAAGACTTTCCCGACAAACTAGACAAGTTGCATAATTGTCAGCAATCACTACCAAATGCCACTCTTGACTTAAGCCATCTGTTGGCTCAAAAGCGATCTTTTCGTAGTTTTCCGAACTATTGGCGAAATCCGTTTCTGGAGCAGCTAATACGTATATTTGGTTACTCCGCAAGGCAAGTCGCAGGTAGCGATGAGCTTCTTGGCGGTAAAATCGCTCTCGCTGGAAACTAGCAATTACAAGGGGTTGTGCTAAAGTCGCAGCCAAAACTTGATCTTCCATCGCATGGGAGAGCGCCGTTAGTGAAGCCTTAAAATATAGCTGGGGCCGCAAGTATGGTAGGGACTTTAGCAGATCACTCAGCACAGAAGTCGAAATGCTCATGAATTATTGTTAAACGCTCAACCTCGACAAGATCCACGTCACAGCTGCATTGTACAAATTCCAAGGCACTCTCAAGTTAAATAGAGAGTTGCAATATGTAAAGAACGCTAAAATGCACTTTTCACCAAAGCAGGCGCAACATTTTGTTACCAAATTGATTGACAACCTACTACGCCCAATATACATTCTTGACTAACTTTGAAATATGCTTCCACAGCTAAAATCTTTCATTACTAAGTAACAGCCACCTAATTATTGTATTGTTTTAACTGCTAAGTTCACTAATCTTTACTGAGAATTGATTGACAGTCCACGCCTTGGCGTAGCCCGTCGTAATATTTACACTCACTAAATAGAATTTTCTTACCTAAAAACCATTACTGCTACATACCATATATATAATTTAATCAGTAATGATTGATTAATATTAATCAATCAAATATTATCGGAAATTTGTCTAAATCTAAGGCCAAAGAAATTTAAAACAAAATCGTATAATAGTTTAATCAATAAATGCTAGTTCTACCCAATAGAACTGGGAACATCGCATTTCTGCTGAGTATACTATATATCTTGTATCTTGAGAAAGTTCGACAACTAAGCACTTATCTAAAAATTCTCAGTTTTCAGTCTTGAGTTTAGACTTATACAATACTTATATAGATTTGGACGCTGCTACTTTGTCAACAGTACGTAAAAATAATTTTGGCTAGAATAGCTCAAACAAGTTTTACAAAGAGTCTTTTTTCTGCAAGTTGTGAGGGATAAAGACCTCTACTCCGAATACTACAAACAATCTACGACCTGTACACGGAACTTTGGCTAATGACACCGGATACGCTAATGACCCCGGAAAAAATTTTCCTGGATGGAAAAACTTTTATTCCTGCTGAACAATTACCTATCCCGGAGTGGCCTTGTGTTGTGAGTGAAAGACCACAACCGACACTGACGGTTAAAGATGATGATTTATTTTTCGTGACAGATACTATCGGGAATATTTCTGGCTGTTCCCTCAGCGAGGGTAATCCCAGCATGGGGCTGTTTTGCTGTGATACGAGATTTCTCAATCGCTTAGAGTTGCAAATTGAAGGGCGATCGCCTGTACTTCTCAGTAGTACTGCCGAAAAAGGGTTTTCACTCTCGGTTTTGTGTACCAACCCCAGAATTGACGAACGCCTTAGAGCCGAAACTATCGGAATTCGGCGAGAAATAGTACTAAATGGCGCTCTATTTGAAGAAATAGAAGTATCTAACTACAGTACAACAACTGTCAATTTTGAACTAAGTATCAGCTTCGATGCAGATTTTGTTGATTTATTTGAAGTCCGGGGTTATGACAGAGAAAAACGCGGTAGGCTTTTACGTCTACTAGAACCCACGACTGGAGAAGGAATCGTCGATGGCGTTTCACCAGTAACTAAAGACCCCTCAACTTTTAGGGAAGAATCCTTAACACTCGCCTATCAAGGTTTGGATGGTTCGGTGATGGAATCTCGGATTTTATTCCAGCATCGTCAACCAGACTATTTCAAAGGCTACACTGCGGTTTGGCAGCTAGAGTTGGCTTCTCACGAAACCCAAAAGCTGGGTTATCGGGTGAATATGCTAAAAAACAACCAATCTAGTTCAACTGTAAGCGCCGCCATCACTTTAGGACAGGCGAAAGCTGCTGAGTTGATGGAGGAGCAACACTGGGTACAGCAAATTACCCGCATTAGCTCAGATAAAAGCATTTTCAATCGAGTGATTGAGCGGGCCGAGCAAGATATGTATTTGTTGCGCCAGTCTTTTGGTAAGCATAAGACAGTTTCAGCTGGAGTACCGTGGTTTTCTACACTATTTGGGCGGGATTCGCTGATTACAGCTTCCCAAACCCTGATGTTAAACTCACAAATCGCCAAAGAAACCCTAATATTACTGGCGAAATACCAAGGCAAAATCGACGACGAATGGCGCGAAGAAGAACCGGGTAAGATTTTGCACGAGTTACGTTTGGGAGAAATGGCTCGTTGTCAAGAAATTCCTCACACACCATACTACGGTACAGTTGATGCGACTCCCCTGTGGCTAATGCTGTATGCCGAACATTATGCTTGGACTCACGATCAAGAACTCCTAGAGTTACTTTGGCCAAATGCTTTAGCAGCAATGGACTGGATCGATCGCAATACCAAACAAACCAGTTACCTCAGCTACTTCCGTAAATCTAAACGCGGTCTTGCTAACCAAGGTTGGAAAGACTCTGGCGACTGCATTGTCAACCATAAGGGAGAATTAGCTAACGGACCAATTGCCCTTTGTGAGGTGCAAGCTTATGTCTATGCAGCAAAAACGCGCCTAGCAGAAATAGCAAGGATGAAAAAGCGTCTTGATTTGGCAGATCGTTGGCTAGAAGAGGCCAGAAGTCTCAAGGTTCGTTTTAATCGAGATTTTTGGGTAGAAGACCAGGATTTCTGCGCCTTGGCTTTGGATGGAGATGGTAAACCTGTAGACAGTATTACCTCAAATCCTGGTCATTGTCTGCATTTGGGTCTTTTCACCCACGAAAGAGCCTACAGTGTAGCAGAACGGTTGCGGGCACCAGATATGTTTAATGGTTGGGGCATTCGTACCCTGAGTAGTTTATCACCCGCTTACAATCCAATGGGTTATCACATTGGTTCGGTTTGGCCCCATGATAACGCTCTGATCGCAATGGGATTGCGATCGCTGGGTCTTATCGATCAAGCCTTAGAACTTTTCCAAGGTTTATTCGACATGACCAGTCAGCAGCCTTATGAACGTCCTCCAGAACTCTTCTGCGGCTACGAACGGAACGGTGACAATGCCCCTGTGCAGTATCCAGTTGCTTGCACTCCCCAAGCTTGGGCTACCGGTAGTATCTTCCAACTACTACAAATGATGGTCAACTTGGTGCCTGATGCTCAAAATAACTGCTTGCGAATAATCGACCCCGCTTTGCCAGAATCGATTAATCGCCTGTCATTTCATAATTTGCGAGTCGGCCCCACCATCCTCGATTTAGAATTCGAGCGTTCTGGTACTACGACTGCTTGCCGTGTTGCGAAAAAACGGGGCAATTTGAGGGTAGTTATCGAAGCATAGAGGATGAGGGAGTGGTAAATTATCCACTCCCAATTTTATGCTGAGTGCGTAGGCGTAGCCCGTCGTAGACATCGCTCATTGAGCTTTACACTTATCTTGGCTATTTTCGATAAACTGAGAAACCTGTCTAATTGCCGTTGAAATGCTAGCCCGATAAGCTTTAACGTCACGCACAAGCGATCGCCCACAGTATTCGGACAGGCGTTAATTGTTGTGAACTAGGTAGTTCATGTTCTCTGCGTTGTAGAGATTCATATTCTAAAATGTGCGTAGGCGTAGCCCACCTTCGGCATCGCACGGTTTTTTCATGCTTTCCAGGTTGTTTAATTGGGCAGGGTTCAATACTTTTCGGATAAACTCAACAATCTCTCTTTTGATCTGGGAAAAGGTTACAGGGGTTGGGGTAAAGGTAAATTCAAACCCTTTTCCCCTTTCCCCCTTAACCGAAAAGTATTAGGGCAGGGTTTGTTTCTTCATATAGTAAGTATGCTTGCTAGTTCTTGCATACAGGCTTGCAGACGTGCTTGCTTTTCTTCATTCATCAGCTTCATGTGCGGCTTATATGTTTCCCTCCATTTTGCCATCACTAGTAAATGTGGATGCTCCCGTGTATGCCCCACGTCTTAGGCCTATCTTTGTAGTATGTAAAGAAGCACTTTCAACCTAAGATTATGCCCTCATCTACAAAACCTATCACCTACCCATCCAGCCACAAAAGTAATCAAATCGATAACTACCACGGTACTTTAGTCACAGATTCTTATCGTTGGTTAGAAGACCCTGACTCTGAAGAAACAAGGGCTTGGATTGAGGCACAAAATCAAATTACCTTTGGCTACTTGAGCGAAATTCCTGCCAGGGAAAAAATTAAACAGCGCCTCACTAAACTTTGGGATTATGAAAAATATGGTATCCCTTTTAAAGAAGGCAAGTCTCTGCAAGACGGTTCCACCGAACGCTACTTTTATTTTAAAAATAACGGACTGCAAAACCAAAGTGTCCTCTACACTCTAAAAACCCTCGACAATCAACCTAAAGTTTTACTCGATCCCAATCAACTCTCAGAAGATGGTACTATTGCTCTTTCAGGATTGTCTATTAGCGAGAATGGTAAACTTTTAGCTTATGGTCTATCAACCTCTGGTTCTGATTGGGAAGAGTGGAAAGTACGCGATGTTGAAACTGGTGAAGACCTACAAGATCATCTGAAGTGGATTAAATTCTCTGGTGCATCGTGGACACATAATAATCAAGGTTTCTTCTACAGTCGCTACGACGAGCCGAATGAAAAAACTCAATTAGAAGATGTTAACTATTATCAAAAGCTTTACTATCATCAACTAGGCAAACCTCAATCAGAAGATGTACTAATTTATCATCGTCCTGACCAAAAAGAATGGGGTTTTAGTGGTGGTGTTACTGAAGATGGACACTATCTAATAATTTCTATTTGGCTGGGTACTGACTCCAAAAATTTGGTTTTCTTCAAAGATTTAACTAACCCTAATGCTGAAGTCGTAGAATTAATTAACCAGTTTGAGGCAGATTACAGCTTTATTGAAAATGATGATAGCTTCTTTTATTTCCGCACAGATTTAAATGCACCACGGGGAAGAGTTATTGCAATTGACACTCAAAACCCTGCGTCAGAAAAGTGGCGAGAAATCATTCCTCAATCAGCAGAAACCTTAGAAAGTGTAGGCATACTCAATAACCAATTTGTTGCTGATTACCTCAAAGATGCTCATAGCGAAATTAAAATCTTTGACCTCAAAGGCGGGTTTATTCGTGAGGTAGAATTACCTGGACTCGGTTCAGCCGGAGGTTTTGGAGGAAAACGTCATGATACCGAAACTTTTTATAGTTACACCAGCTTTACTACACCAGGAACCATCTATCGCTACGATATGATAACTGGTAAAAGTACTGTTTTTCGCCAGCCGGAAGTAGATTTTAATCCTAATGATTATGAGACAAAACAAATTTTTTATCAGAGCAAAGACGGTACTAGAGTACCCATGTTTATTACGCACAAAAAGGGCATTAAATTAGATGGAAATAACCCCACTTATCTCTATGCTTATGGTGGTTTTAATGTCTCAATGACACCTAGCTTTTCTGTGAGTCTGTTGGTGTGGATGGAGATGGGTGGTGTCTATGCTATGCCCAATATACGCGGCGGTGGAGAATACGGCGAAGAATGGCATCAAGCAGGAATGAAGGAGAAAAAGCAGAATGTCTTTGATGACTTTATTGGTGCAGCTGAGTGGTTGATTGCTAATAAATATACTAAGACTGAGAAGCTAGCGATCGCAGGTGGTAGTAATGGTGGCTTATTGGTGGGTGCTTGTATAACACAGCGCCCCGATTTGTTTGGTGCAGCAATACCCTCTGTCGGCGTGATGGATATGTTGCGGTTCCACAAATTTACCATCGGTTGGGCTTGGACTTCCGAATTTGGTTCAGCAGATAATTCAGAAGAGTTTCCAGCGCTGTATGCTTATTCGCCACTCCACAACATCAAACCAGATACAGCTTACCCAGCAACTTTAATTACCACAGCCGATCATGACGATCGCGTTGTCCCTGCTCATAGTTTCAAATTTGCCGCTGCTTTGCAAGAAGCTCACGCAGGTGATGCCCCAGTTTTAATTAGAATTGAGACTAAGGCAGGGCATGGTGCAGGTAAACCCACTGCTAAAATTATCGAGGAAGCCGCAGATAAATGGGCTTTTTTGGTGCGTACTTTAGATGTAGAAGTTTAAGAGTTGATTTATTTGTAGAGTGCGTTACACCGCGTTGACGCACTACATTATTTCCATCAGCTCAATTATTTCAGTACATCTAAATTCAGAATAATTGAGGGAGCTTTAGCACCGATCGAGTTACCACCTTTGAATAAAAAATCGCCAATTATATTTTTTACCTGTGGCGCATATTCCCAAGGGCCTTGTGCAACCCAAACTACCTGAACTTCACGTGTCCATATCTCATCTCTCTTTTCAACAGTGGAACTAACTGTTTTTACCACATGAGTTACGCGATGCTCATGATTTTTATGGTTTTGGCACAAGAGAATGCGATCGCCCTGTAATTTAAATTGCATAAGCTGGGCGGGCAGGATGACCGCCCCACGAGAGTTATGTTTAATTAGGTTATGCAATTTAGATGTTTTTATCCCTCTTGTGCTTAAAAAGCGACAGCTTGGTGTGCCAAAAAACTTGTCAAATAAAACACATTACAATAGTCGACTATTACGGCATGGGAAAAATAAAGCTACCATTAAAAATGTTAAAAAAGCTGAGAATGTTAAGTCTTCTCACTTCCACGAAATGGTACTAAGGTTTTGTTTTATCAAAACAGAATTCAGGGGTCAGAATACCCTTTCAGGGAAGCAAGCTACAGAATGAATGCTGTACAACTAGTGGGTAGCACACAGTTAGCGAGTCTCTTACTAATTGATTTTGACCGGAGTTGCGGAGTCCCCGGCTTTGCTTCTGAATTCTTCTTCAAAATTAGAAATTTTGCATTTGGCATTGCTTATGAAGTTACGTTCATATATGTTTTTAGGTTTTTTTCTGAGTCTGCTCCTAACTTTTTTGCCTTTTTCGAGCAATTTCATAAATGCTGCAACACCGACAGCAGTCGCACCTGTATCTGCTGTCTCATTCACCCAAGGGGTAAAAAAAACGGTGTTGGACAACGGCTTAACAGTGCTAACCAAGGAAGTCCATACTGCTCCAGTGGTGAGTGTGCAAGTTTGGTATAAAGTTGGTTCCCGTAACGAGGTTAAGGGAGAAAATGGCATTTCTCACCAGTTAGAACATTTGATGTTCAAGGGTACAACTGCCCGCCCAGTGCAGTTTGGAAGATTGTTTAGTGCCTTGGGTAGCCAGTTCAATGCCTTTACTAGTTATGACGAAACAGCTTACTTCGGCACAGTGCAACGAGACAGACTCGAAGCATTGTTGACACTGGAAGCCGATCGCATGGAAAATTCCTTAGTTGGGTCTGAACAACTCACAAGTGAAAAGCGAGTGGTGATCTCTGAGTTACAGGGATACGAAAATTCACCAGGCTATCGCCTGAGTCGGGCAGTGATGCGAGATGCTTTCCCTAACAGAGCTTATGGCTTACCAGTGGGAGGCACAAAAGCTGATGTAGAGAAATTCACGGTAGAGCAGGTACGGAATTATTACCAAACCTACTACAGCCCAGAAAATGCCACGTTAGTAATTACGGGGGATTTTGCCACAGAACCTGTACTCAAAGTTGTTAAAGAAACTTATGGGAAGTTGGCAAAACGATCGCAACAGGGCAATGTAAGGGGAAATGTCGCCCCATCTTCTCCAGTTGCCGCTACTACTAAAAAAGCACCGATTGTTTTGAAGCAACCAGGAAGTGCGGCACTACTGCAAGCAGTCTATCCTTTACCAGATATCAAGCATCCTGATGTGCCGGCAATTGATGTGATGGATGCCATTCTCACAGGTGGACGTAGCTCTAGACTTTACCAGGCTTTGGTAGAATCTGGACTTGCCAGTTCAGTAAGTGGCGGTGCTGCCGAACTCATTGAACCAGGTTGGTATGAAATTAATGCTACAGCGGCTCCGGGTAAAGAGTTAAGTAAAATTGCCCAGGTGCTTCAGGAATCTTTAGGAAAGTTGCAACAGCAGCCTGTCACCACAGAAGAATTGACCCGGGCGAAAACGCAACTGCAAGCCTCATATATCTTGGGTAATCAAGATATTACTAGTCAAGCGACCCAACTCGGATATAACCAAACGATCGCGGGCGATTATCATTTTATTGAACAGTATCTCGCTGCGATCGCTAAAGTCACCCCAGCCCAAGTACAAAAAGTAGCGAAAACTTACCTAAATCCGGCTAAACAAACCATTGGCTTCTTTGAGCCGACTCAACCAGATGGGAAACCAGGGACTTCTAGCGCTGGTTCTGGGCGCACAGTCGAAAATTTCAGCCCCGGTAAACCTGTAGATCCGGCACAACTAGCTAAATATCTCCCACCCGCCACATCAGCAACAGATTCGGCCAAACAATCGCTACCAGAAGAGTTTACTTTAAATAATGGTTTGCGGGTTTTGTTGTTACGCGATCGCAGCCTCCCCACCATTAACCTAAGTGGACAAATTGACGCTGGTACTGAATTTGATGGTAATCAAAAAGCTGGATTAGCGAATTTGACTGCGGCCAACTTAATGAATGGGACGCAGACTAAAAATGCTCTTACCCTAGCAAAAACCTTAGAAGACCTGGGAGCCGATTTGAGCTTTAGTGCTAGCCGTGAGGGAGTGAACGTTAGCGGTGAAGGACTTTCAAAGAACCTGCCGATATTGATTCAAACTCTGGCAGATGTGTTAGAAAACGCCACTTTCCCCGCCGACCAGCTAGAATTGAGCCGTCAACGGGCACTGACAAGTCTTAAAGTCCAGCTAGATGATCCTAGAGGGCTAGGACGACAAGTATTCCAGCAGGCAATTTATCCTGAAAATCATCCATTTCATAGCTTTCCTACATTCGAGAGCTTAAAAAGCATTAGTCGTGATGACTTGCTTGGCTTCTATCAGAAATACTACCGACCAGATAGCACAACGATCGCAATAGTTGGAGACTTCGATCCAGTTAAGGTAAAAACTTTGCTGAATCAGGCATTTGGCAAATGGCAAGCCACAGGTAAGCCACCTGTGCTGAAAATATCATCCGTGCCATTACCGCAAACTTCGACACGTTTAAACAAAATAATTCCTGGTAAAGCTGAGGCTGTTACCTACATCGGCTACAACGGCATCTCTCGCAAAGACCCGCGTTATTATGCGGCACTGATACTGAATCAAATTTTGGGTGGTGATACCTTATCGAGCCGATTGGGTACAGAAGTGCGCGATCGCCTCGGTCTAACCTACGGTATCTATAGTGGTTTTGCCGCCGGCATCAATCCCGGCCCATTCTTGATTCAGATGCAGACTGCTCCTGGAGATACCCAAAAAGCGATCGCCAGTACTCTCGCTTTACTTAAACAGTTGCGCGAACAAGGAGTAACTGAGGCTGAATTCAACACGGCAAAACGCTCACTTACTAATAGCTACCCCGTGGATTTAGCTAATCCCAGTAATGTATCAAGCATCATTTTGGATAATGCTGTCTTGGGACTTTCACGATCGGAAATCCGAGACTTTCCCCAACGGATTCAAGCAGTCACTATGGCTCAGATGCAACAGGCAATTGAGGATTTAATTAAGCCAGAAAATCTGGTAATTGTCACCGCCGGGCCTGGAGAGACAGTACCTAAAGGCGGTTAATTAGCTCACTCAATTTTAAATTTTGGATAATGGAATTGAAAGATTCAAAATTCCAAATTTAACCTGACAGTGCTAAGAAACACATACCTGAACATTTTGAGAGAGTATTTCTCTCTCTAATGGAGGAATTGAGAAAGATAGTATCAGGACAAAATAAATAGATATTCCGATCACCTGACGAACTTTAACTCCTATTTCCCCATTTCTATCTAGAAATGGGGAATTTTTTTCAAAAGCTACCAACATGGAATTCCAATAAAATATTTATCTGTCTTTAGGAGGAATAAGATAAAGTCTAAAAATAATAAAAACTTAAGTAGCCCGATTACCCTACCGAACTTTGTTCTAGCTCTCCTCATGTTTTTATCTAACGGGGGAGAGTTTATTTAAAAAATCGATGGCTGCACCAACGCAGATGAGAGTTCTTTCAAATTAATCAGCTTAGTTTGATGCTTGATTCTTCCTAACCCTCGTGAAAACCATTTTTAATGACGCTTTCAAACCGCTAATGCTACGCTAATGTAATTCGTAAAAAAATATGTAAATACAGCAAATTCAACTTATAACTCTCGCAATATCTTGTTTTTCCGATTTTATTTTTCCTCTTTCTTTTCTTCTAAATTGGTTATTTTGGCATTTGGCATCAGGATATAGTTTTCCTGGTTTTGTTGTTCTTCTTTCTTTTCTTGTATAACTTGAGTGGAATATATTTCAACATCTCGTTGAATAACATCTTCTACATTACCCGCAAAAAGATTAAACGCTTGTTGGTGGCTTGTATAATCACGATAAGGGCCAGTCAACTGGGAGAATTGCCACCCTTGGGTTTTCAAAGATTCGACTGTACGACGATAGTGTCGCCAACGTTCACCGTAATGAAAAAACTCTTCAATGGCAGCACTAATAGCAACAATTTGACTCAAACCAAAAGTTGACCAGATAATGATATTTCTGGCCCTATCGTTAACTTGTAAATTAGAAGTAGTGTTAATGTTTAAACTTACCAGTGCTGGGAGAATTACACCGCCAATTATAGTTGTTATCCGCAAAAAATAATGGCGATCTCGTGATAAATTAGCCTTACCTTCCATCCAAAGTACTTGCTCTAACCAGCGCGATTGCAAAAAATGCTTTTGTCCATCGCCTAAATTCATACCTTCAAATAACTTGTTAAAATCTTCCCTTAAAAATTCCTGATAACTATCTTTTTTTGCCATTATTCACTCCTGCTTAGAAAGCAAATCTTTAATTATTTGGCCTAAATTTTTAACCCCATTCTCGATGTCAATCAAGTTGACGTATTGTAATATACCAGATTTTGCTAACTTTTTAGCTCGCTCATCAGTACCCTCTCCACGCAAGGCATCGGCAAGGATATCTGCGGTTCTACCACTACCAGCAATCACAACAACTAACCTTCCAGTATTAACGCTATAAAACGCATCATCAAAGGTGATCTCACCACCGTTTAAAAGTACAGTTACTGAAGGTGCATTATTGGCCAGCATAGTTGCAACGTCAGATATCCAAGGTGATTCGTCGCCCCAATTATCGCCAGGAACCAGTACAAAATGAGTATGGTTTGGCTCTAACGGTGTCAAATCAGCACCGGGTTCTTGTTGATCAGGTAAAGCCACTTTGTTTTCGGGTGCTACACCAATCAAAGCAAACTTAGCACCTATCTGGCTACGAGCCTCACCCATCAATTGCATAACTCCCGCATCCGTACCTCCATCGACAACATAAGCACCCAAACTTTCGGCTATTGGGGCTAAAACTTCCGTAAACAACCGTTTAATACGAAGAAAATCAGCTTCACTGATTTTACTTGCACCCCCTACCACTACTAAAATAGAACGCGAACCGCCAAGCCCTATTTGCTCAAGAGCATCTGGTAATTCGGCTTGTTGATCGACTCGAATAGCTAATGCTGTTTGTCCGCTGTCAAAGGTAAGTTTCAAAGGATTTTTCATTTGTCCACAATTCTGACTGATTAAGTTTCCCAGGGTAGAGGTTCCTAGCCATGTTCCGCAAGGGTTGTATTACCGACAATTAATTGTCGAAGCGTTCAGATTTTTGTTCTACCGAGGAGCGATGTCTCCGACGGGTGGTTCCTGAGCGCAACCGTACCGCTTCGTGGAAGCAAGCTACGCGAAGCGTCTCCGACAGGAGAAGGGCTACGCCTATGTCAGAAGTATTATCTGGTGCAGCTTCAAAAAGCAACGTTATGATAATTAATGCATTAATCAAGCTTACGCCTAATAATAAATAAGTTGGCACAAACAAACCTCTAGAATACGGAGACGATTAATCGCCTCTATAAAGCTGTTAGGTGCTGTGCCAAACCAAAATCAGCCGTTGTACAAATTTCCATAAGGATAATTGAAGTGACTAGGACTAATTCAGACTTTCTTTCCTCCACCGATCCAGCGATCGCGGAGTTAATCAACGACGAACTACAACGCCAGCGAGATCACTTGGAGTTGATTGCTAGCGAAAACTTTACCTCTGCTGCTGTACTAGCTGCTCAAGGTTCAGTACTGACAAATAAATATGCCGAGGGATTACCTGGTAAACGCTACTATGGCGGTTGTGAGTATATCGACAAAATTGAGCAACTAGCTATCAATCGTGCTAAACAGATATTTGGCGCTGCTCATGCAAATGTGCAACCCCATTCTGGCGCACAAGCCAATTTTGCTGTGTTTCTGTCGCTGCTGCAACCAGGAGACAAAATTATGGGGATGGATTTGTCTCACGGGGGACATCTCACCCACGGTTCACCTGTAAATGTCTCAGGTAAGTGGTTTCAAGTTAGCCACTACGGTGTCAGTCAACAAACAGAACAACTTGACTATGACCAAATTCGGGAGCTGGCGCTGAGGGAGCGTCCTAAGCTCTTGATTTGTGGTTATTCGGCTTATCCCCGGATAATTGATTTTGAAAAATTCCGTAGTATTGCTGATGAAGTCGGTGCTTACTTACTTGCCGATATTGCTCATATCGCTGGTTTAGTTGCTAGTGGTCTTCATCCCGACCCCATTCCTCATTGTCATGTAGTAACAACAACTACACATAAGACTCTACGCGGCCCTAGAGGTGGTTTAATCTTGACCAGCGATGCAGAACTAGGTAAAAAGCTAGATAAATCTGTTTTTCCTGGTACTCAGGGCGGGCCATTGGAACACGTCATTGCTGGTAAGGCAGTGGCTTTTGGAGAAGCCCTAAAGCCTGAGTTTAAAACTTATTCTGCTCAAGTAATTGAAAATGCTCGTGCTTTGGCAGAACAACTACAAAATCGGGGTTTAAAATTAGTGTCAAATGGCACTGACAACCATTTACTACTCGTGGATTTACGTTCTGTAAATCTAACTGGTAAGCAAGCGGATCAGCTAGTCAGCACTGTGAATATAACTGCTAACAAGAATACTATTCCCTTCGATCCACAATCGCCATTTGTTACTAGTGGTCTGAGGTTAGGTTCGCCAGCAATGACCACACGGGGCTTAGGAGTAGCAGAATTTACCGAGATTGCAAATATTATTAGCGATCGCCTGCTTTCTCCAGATTCCGACGTAGTAACCCAAGATTGTCGGCAAAGGGTAGCAGCATTGTGCGATCGCTTCCCCTTATATCCTCACCTGGAAATTCCTGTACCAGCACTAGCATAATTGGGCATGGGGGATGGGGCATTGGTAAATAGTTCTTCTTCCCCCATTCCCCATTCCACATTCCCAATTCCCAATTCCAATGAGTGCAGAAATTATTTGTGTTGGTACTGAATTGCTGCTAGGAGATATCCTCAACGGCAATGCTCAATTTTTAGCGCAACAATTAGCGCAGCTAGGTATTCCCCATTACTATCAAACAGTGGTTGGGGATAATCCAGAACGGTTGAAGCAAGTTATAGAAATTGCTATTTCCAGAGCGCAAATCCTCATTTTCACTGGTGGACTCGGCCCCACACCAGATGATCTCACCTGCGAAACCATCGCCGATTTTTTTAAAACTCCTTTGGTAGAAAACCCAGAAATCATTGAAGACATAACCCAGAAATTTGCCCAACGTGGTCGGGTAATGTCACCAAGTAACCGCAAACAGGCTTTGATTCCCCAAGGTGCAGAAATTCTCCCCAACCCCACTGGAACAGCACCCGGTATTATTTGGCAACCCCGTCCTAAAATCACAATTTTTACCTTTCCCGGTGTTCCCAGTGAAATGCACCCAATGTGGGAAGAAACAGCCGTCCCATTTCTCAAAAGTCAAGGTTGGGGTAAAGAAATTATTTACAGC
This sequence comes from Nostoc punctiforme PCC 73102, assembly GCF_000020025.1. Classification (GTDB taxonomy): domain Bacteria; phylum Cyanobacteriota; class Cyanobacteriia; order Cyanobacteriales; family Nostocaceae; genus Nostoc; species Nostoc punctiforme. The sequence continues at coordinate 6,387,355 of NC_010628.1, forward strand.
CGGAGTTTAAAGTTTTGGGGTATTGGTGAATCTGCTTTGGCGGAAAAAGTTTCTTCCTATTTGAAGTTGCCAAATCCGACAGTAGCCCCTTATGCAGGTAAGGGGGAAGTAAGATTGCGAGTTTCTGCTAAAGCCACTTCCGAAGCAGCCGCAGAAGACCTAATTGCGCCCATTGAAAAACAACTTAAAGAAATTGCCGGACTAGATTTTTACGGCGTTAATAATGATACTCTTGCTTCCGTTGTCGGTGAGTTATTGCGGGCATCAAAGGAAACGCTTTCGGTGGCAGAATCTTGCACTGGTGGCGGTTTAGGGCAAATGTTGACTGAAATTTCTGGGAGTTCTGATTACTTTTGGGGTGGCGTAATTTCTTATGACAATTCGGTGAAGATTAAGCTGCTAGGGGTTAACCAGGAAGATTTAGATAAATTTGGGGCAGTAAGTGCAACTGTTGCAGAGCAAATGGCAATTGGAGTCAAAACTCGCCTTGCAACAACTTGGGGATTAAGTATTACTGGTATTGCTGGTCCCACTGGAGGGACAGATACAAAGCCGGTGGGTTTAGTTTACGTTGGTTTAGCTGGGCCAAAGGATGAAGTGACAAGTTTTGAATATCAGTTTGGTACAGTGCGAGGTCGAGCTTTAATTCGTCATGTCAGTGCAAATGCAGCGTTGGATAATCTACGACGGAAGTTGTTGACGAGGTAGGAGTTATATTATGTTTGTCATACAACTTGTATGACAATCAAACCTATTTAAAATCTGATGTTATGTTAAAAAACTCAATTAAGAATTACGAATTATGGAGTTATGAGCAAAACTCCCATACTTCAACCTAATCACTCATACACTTTCAGAAGCTATTTTGAGATGTCATTCGAGCCAGAAGATATACTGGCTGAATTTGGCTATTCTTTAAAACGTTCTTCTCTCAATCAACAAAAGTCCACCATTGAATTAGATAGACTCGCAAATCTCAAATCTAGGATTGAGGAGAGTTTGCCATATATTAGTTTGACTAGTGAAGCAGCCCGCAGAGAGTTACTAATTGCACCAATTTTATTGGATGTTGTTCATTACACTCAAGCCCAACTTAGAATCGAATATCCTCTTATAGTTACAGAACAATTAAAAGGTTCTCTTGATTATTATTTGCACGCAGACCATAAACTCTTGGTTGTAGAAGCTAAAAATGCTAATTTAGCAAGAGGTTTTACCCAGCTTGCTGTAGAACTGATTGCTATTGATGCGTGGACTGATTCTCAAGAGTCAAATTTACAAGGGGCTGTTTCTACAGAGGATATTTGGCAATTTGCTCTATTGAATCGAGAAAGTAAACAAATAAACTCAAGACCTCAATTTATATCGTGTTCCTGCTGACATAGACGACTTGCTTCGAATTTTGGTGGCAATACTGACCTAAGGATGAAACACTATCATATTAATATTTTCTATAGTGAAGAAGATAATGGCTGTATCATACTTAGTAGTGGTGAGAATGTTAGCAATAACTTAGTTCAATTATTTCCACTCGCTAGATAAAAAGTAACATTTAACACATTTGGCTTCTAACCATCAGCTATCCAACTCCTACCCATCAGCACAATTAATCACGGGATCGCTTGCTGTATTCTTCACGATTTGTTACAAAAGTACAAAGAACTTCTAGAGACCCAAAACCACATGTTCGGCGGACTTACTGGTTTACAAGATCCTAAAGGCACTGATTGGGGTGAGCGGATGCTCAACACGGTCGCCAGCCAAACGATTCGCCACCTGTTTACCCAAAGCGAGTCAGTAGAAGTCTTTGTGCGCTGCTACCCCTCCAGCAAGCTCTTGCAAGGCAGCATTGATAGCTTCAAAATGAGCGGTCGTGGCTTGGTGATTCGGAGAGATTTTGCAGTAGAAGAGATGTCTTTTGAAACTGATGCGGTAGCTATTGACTTCGGCTCGGTTTTAAAGGGCAAACTTAGTCTTAAGCAACCCACTCAAGCGATCGCTCAAGTAATTCTATCAGAAGTAGGCATCAACCAAGCCTTTAGTGCGGAACTGGTGAAAAAGCGTCTGCTTAACCTCACCGTACCCTCCCTGACGGCATTATCTGGCGGTGAACCCGTTTCCTTTACGGATGTTCAGGTACAACTATTACCTGAAAATCGGTTGCAGGTTGTAGCAAAAGCAGATTTAAACAATGGCGAACTTGTGCCCCTGAGCATGATTCTAACTATAGGCATTGAAAGACGGCGGCGAGTTTCTTTCAAAGATCCAAAAATGGAACTTGACCAAGTGCCAGAAGCACAAAGGGAAATTTCGCAAACCTTGAGCGTAGCGCTGGTAGAAATTTTAGATAATATGGTTGATTTGGATCGTTTTGACCTCGATGGAGTGAAAATGCGGCTCAACCGATTAGAAACTGAAGGTCAAAAACTTATTTTTAGTGGATATGCTGAAATCGAGCGTATTCCAAGTAGCAGCTAATATGAAATGAACACGTAAAATATCAAAGTAAAGTTTTTCTGAGCAGCTTTGTGTAAAACTTTAAACAAATTAAATACCGCCTAGACTATTCTAGGCGGTATTTTAAATCTTCAAGTTTTTAAGGGATTTCGGAGTAATTGATTATAGGTTGTAATTCATTTTTACTTA